>JAPLNX010000057.1 GCA_026400935.1 Planctomycetia bacterium
ACCAATTCGTAAACCGTTTTGTCCGGGGGCTGACGCCGCCCGGCTCACCAAGTCACTTGAACGGAGTCCAGTTGTGTTCATAGTTCAGTCCTTGTCGTGATTGAGCATCAGGCAACGTGTTGTTCGTCAAACCGTCACCACCAAGTTGTCTCGATGAATGACTTCTGCATACGGAACATCGCCGAGCAGTTTGGCGATCTCGGTAGTCTTCTTTCCGGCGATCAACTGCATTTCGCGGGAATCGAAATTCGTCAGACCACGAGCGAACTCTTCGCCCGCTTCGTCTTCCAAAGCGACAACTTCGCCGCGCTGGAATTCACCGGAGACCGTTTTGATTCCAGCCGCGAGCAACGATTTACCGCGATGCTCGATCGCTCGGCGTGCGCCGGGATCGAGTCGGAAGCGTCCCTTCGGTTTGACCGTGAAACCGATCCAGCGTTTCCATGCGGGGACCGCTTTATGTTTGCCAAGAAACAACGTGCCGACATCGCGACCCGCGAGAATTTCATCAAGCACTTTCGGCAGCGTCCCGTCGGCGATGATGACATCTTCGCCAACTGCGGTTGCGATGCGAACCGCTTCGAGTTTCGACTGCATCCCGCCGGTGCCGCGAGTGCTCTTCGATTCGACAGCGAGCGTGCGGAGTGCGTCGTCCCAGGATTCAACGAGCGGGATCAATCGACTCGTCGGTTGAGACGGATCGCCGTCATACAACCCAGCGACCACCGACAAGATCACCAACAGCGGCGAATCCATCAGTCCTGTGACCATCGCCGCGAGTTGATCGTTATCGCCGAACTTGATCTCGGCGATGCTGACAGTGTCGTTCTCGTTGATGATCGGCACGACGGGAGATTCAAACAGCGTGTTGAGCGTGTTGCGAACATTGAGATATCGCGCCCGATTCTTGAAATCATTCGCCGTCAGCAACAATTGAGCGGCGTGATAGCCTCGCCGCTCAAGGCAGTCGTTGTAGAGTCGAATGAGATGTGCTTGCCCGACCGCCGCCGCCGCTTGCAAGTGCGGCAAATCCTTCGGACGTTCTTTCAAGCCGAGGATTCCGATTCCCGCGCCGATCGCACCGCTGCTGACCATGACAACCTTGCGACCAGTGTCGAGTATTCGCAGCACTTGATCGCACAATTCTTCAATGCGACTGAGATCAAGCGTGTCGTCTGCCTTCGAAAGGACGTTGGTGCCGACTTTCACGACAATTGTCTTGGCAGAGTCAATTACCGCTTGTCGAGTCGAAGTGGCGGTCGTCGTAGTTTTGGAATGTTGTCCCATCGGTCCGTTTCAAATTTGTTTTGACATGATTGAGGATGAGGGCGAGGGTTATGTAAAGGAATCTCGTCGCTCAGGAAAGAGGCTTGGATTCGATCGACGATCTCGTGCCACAACCGCTCCTCAGTCAAAACGCAGCAAGCTATTCACAGAAGGAAACAAAGAGAACGAAGAATTCTGAGGCGACCATCTGTGTTCCCTTACTGTTGATTTTAATTCTGACTTCTGCTTTTGAACGGCTTTGTCACATTGGATCATTGCCGTTGAAGTTGGATCGGCCAATTTTGATGTCGCTTTAGCAACGCGCGGTCAGTTGGTTTCGGTTGTCGTAGACGATATATCATTCCGCCGCGACTACGCTCGCCGACAAAACTGTTTCAAAACCAAATCTCATCCGAACGGAAGTCTCTTCGATGGCGGACCTGCATCACGAATGCGGCATCGCGGCGGTTTATCACCTTCCTAATCGAGGTCGCAGCGACCTTGTGCCAAAAGAGGGGCCGACGCAGACGTCGCGGCTGATCTCGCGGCTGTTGTTGGATATCCAGAATCGCGGGCAATTGGCCGCCGGAATGACGACGTTCAGCAACGAACGCAATCAACTCATTGATACTCACAAGGATGTCGGCACCGTCACTGAGGTGTTTCACCTCAATAAGCAGGACGAGTACCAAAACCTGATGAATGAGTACGCCGGCCCGGCGGCAATCGGGCACGTGCGATATGCGACCTGCGGCAAAGATGACCGCAGTTACGCTCAGCCGTTTGAGCGGCATCACATCGAAAAATCGAAATGGTTCAGCTTCGCGTTCAACGGGCAGTTGGCGAACTATTTGGAACTCCGCGAAGAGGTGCTCAAGAACAACGATTTTCATTTGGCTCGCGAGACTGACACCGAAATTCTGATGCACCTGTTTTGCCAGGAGATCAAAACGGTCGGTGAGCCGGATCTGCTGCAAGTGTTGTCGAATCTCGCGCGGCGACTGGACGGCGCGTACAACATTGTTTTCCTGAATGCGCTCGGCGACATGTGTGTCGCTCGCGATCCGTTGGGAATTCGGCCGCTTTGCTATGCAATCGACGGACCGCTGTTTGCCGCTGCGAGCGAGAGCGTCGCGCTGTCGAACATGGGCTTCCGCGATTCGCAGATTCGGAGCTTACCTCCCGGTACGGCGATCATCATTCAGAACGGAAAAATCGAGTTTGAACGCCGCTTCGCCGAAAGCCCACAGCGGGCTCACTGCTTCTTCGAGTGGATTTATTTCGCCAATGTTTGCAGCAATCTGGACGACCGCAGCGTGTACTTGACTCGCAAGCGGTTGGGGGAAGAGTTGGCTCGACAGGAACTGTTGGAGCGAGATGAAGACACGATTGTGGTTCCAGTTCCCGATACCGCGAAAGCCGCCGCGGACAGCATGGCGTTTCAGCTTAATATCCCCAGCTTGGAAGGTCTGATCCGCAACCGATACGTCGGTCGAACTTTTATCGAAGGGAACAATCGCGCGGATAAAGTCCGAGCGAAGTACACGCCGCTTCCGGAAGTGCTCGAAGGGAAAAAAGTCATTCTCGTCGAAGACACGATCGTCCGTTCGACGACCATGAAGGCGCTGATTCATCAAATCCGCGATCGTGGTCGAGCGAAAGAAGTCCACGTTCGAGTCGCTTGCCCTCCGATTGTCGCTCCGTGCTTTTATGGCATCGACATGAGTACGAAGAAAGAACTATTCGCGCCGAAATTCATGAACGATGGCGAACTCACGCCGGAGATCGAGTCGGAGATGGCGCGAGCGATCGGTGCGGATACTTTGCGATACCTGCCGATCTCGGCGATCGCGCGCAGCATCGGCATGCCGACGACTTCGATCTGCCAAGCCTGCATCAACGGCAACTATCCGACCGAAGCGGGCAAGCGGCTGTATCAGCTCGCCTGCGACAACGACGACAACGGCATCTGTTCGACCGGACGGACGTATGACGCGCCGGTCCCCGTCGTGCTGACGCGCACGTAGCTCAGTTGCTCCGCAACTGAGATTCCCGATGCGTCCTCATTTCGAGGAAATGTGAGATTGGAAGCGGTTGAGTTTCGGAGTGCTTGCCGCGGAATGCGAGTCGCGGGAGCGACTCGCCTACGTTGAACACGCTTCGTCACAGCCGTGTGACACTTACGCGGCAAATCGTTATCTTCCGCCCGCTTTTGATCGCGGTCGCAGGGATGTCCGCCGGTCGATTCGTTTGCCTCTTTCGGAAAGATTCCACGCGATGAGTTGGGAAGGTTGGTTCACGCTCGGCATTGTGGCGGTGATGGTTTATGGCCTCGCCAAGAATTGGGCGGCCGACATGATCACGACCGGCTGCTTGACTGTGATCCTGCTGGCCGGGATGTTCGCAGGGAAACACGAGGAACCGAATCCGCTGTTCGAAAAGCGGCCGGAATTGAAGAAGCAGCAAAAGGAATTGGCCGACAAGTTGCCGGACGTCGCCAAGGTGCCGGAACTGAAACCAACGGTGACGGTGCGCAATCTTCCGAGCGTCGCTCAAGGGGTCGGCGGGTTTAGTAGCGAAGCGATGTTGACGGTGGCGGTGTTGTTTGTCGTCGTGGCCGGGTTGACTCAGACCGGCGCGATGTTGATGGCCACACGCGGAATCATCGGTCAGCCGAAGTCAGATTTGGCGGCGCAGTTTCGGTTGCTGTTTCCGGTCATGGGGTTGAGCACGTTTCTCAACAACACCCCCTGCGTGGCGATGTTCATGCCGGTCGTTGACGACATCTGCAAGAAGTACAAGCTCAGTCCGTCGAAGTTGTATTTGCCGCTGAGTTACGCGTCGGTATTCGGCGGCTGCTGCTCGAAGATCGGGACGAGCACAAACATCGTGGTCGCCACGTTGATCACCGATGCGATCAAGTCGGGACGCTTGGCGGCGAACTTTCCGGAAATGGGGATGTTCGACATCACTTGGGTCGGCGTTCCGGCGGCATTGATCGGTATCGCCTTCATCATGACGACCTCAAAATGGTTGCTCCCCGATCGCAAGCCGGCGATCAGCCTGTCCGATGATCCGCGGCAATACACGGTCGAAATGATCGTGCAGCCGGGCGGGCCTGTGGTCGGGCAAACGATTGAAGAGGCAGGATTGCGGCATTTGCCGGGCTTGTTTCTGGCGGAAATCGAACGGGGCGAGAGCATCCTTCCGGCCGTTGGTCCGAACGAGCGGCTGCAAGCGGACGACCGTTTGATCTTTGTGGGAATCGTGGAGTCGGTCGTCGACTTGCAAAAGACTCGCGGGCTGCTGCCGGCGACGAATCAAGTCTTCAAGTTGAACGATCCGCGCACGCAGCGCTGCTTGATCGAGGCGGTCGTCTCGGATCGTTGCCCGATCGTCGGCAAGACGATTCGCGACGGCCAATTCCGCACACGTTACGACGCGGCGGTGCTGGCGGTGGCTCGCAGCGGCGAACGGATCAACGCCAAGATCGGCGACATCGTGCTGCAATCGGGAGACACGCTGCTGTTGGAAGCGCATCGGTCGTTCGAGGCCCGGATGCGAAACCGCAGCGATTTCTTTCTGGTCAGCAGCGTGCAGAACTCGACGCCGCCACGTCATGAAAAGGCGGTGTTGGCGTTCGGCATCTTGGTCATCATGGTGTTGCTCAACGGTTTTGAACTGCTCGATTTGGTCACCGCTTCGCTATTGGCAGCGGGAGCCATGATCCTGACGAAATGCTGCACCGCGCGCGAGGCGCGTGAAAGCCTGGAAATCGAAGTGCTGATCACGATCGGCGCGTCTTTCGGAATCGGCAAGGCACTGGAGCTGAGCGGTGCCGCAAAGTACCTGGCGGACGGTTTGATCAATGCCACGCAGGCAATGGGGGGCGGTCCGTGGGCCGTGTTGGCGGCAGTCTATTTTGCGACGATGGTCCTGACCGAACTGATCACGAACAACGCCGCCGCCGTGCTGGTTTTCCCCATCGCTGTCTCCGCGGCGCAGATGCTCAACGTGAATCCGATGCCGTTCATCATGTCGATCATGGTGGCCTCGTCCGCCGGTTACGCGACGCCGACCGGCTATCAATGCAACCTGATGGTTATGGGGCCGGGCGGTTATCGCTTCAGCGATTATTTGCGAATCGGCATCCCGCTCGATTTGCTGTATATGATCGTCACCGTCGGGTTGGCCCCGCTGATCTGGCCGTTCTAAGTGGTGAGGTCGAGCCACTGCCGCGGCTGATAGCTCCTCTCTGAGATCGCAGCGCCTCTGCGGGAGAATCTGATTTTCCGCAGAGGCGCTGCGATCTCGGAGAGGAGAGGCGAAGCATCCGACCCCAGTCTGTTTGCGGTCATGAGCCGCGAGGAGTTTGAACTGTGATCTCTCAATCTCGATGGATGCTTCTGCATCTGACCGTTGTGGCGATGACGGCTTTTTTGTTTTCACCGAGCCTCGTTTCCGCTCAGTTTGGTCCCGCCAAGGTGTCTGTGACTGAGGTCATTGAACGGAGCGACGTCGCTTCGGGTCGAGTGTTTGTCGGCACAGTCGAAGCGCGGCGGCACAGCATGGTGGGGAGTGCCGTGTCAGGACGTGTGGTCGAGTTTCTCGTCAATGACGGCGATCGTGTCGAGAAGGGACAGCCGTTGGCGAAACTGCTGACTCGCAACTTCCAGATTCAGATTGCGGCCGCGACCGCCGAATGGGAATTGCGGAAGCAGGAGTTATTGGAGTTGAAGAACGGCTCACGCGAGGAAGAAGTCCGGCAAGCGGAAGCACGTATGAAAGCAGCGGACGCCACAGCCAGATACGCCAAGACAAAACTCGCAAGAACGAAAGGGCTGGTCGAACAGAAGGCGACGACGCGCGATCAAATTGAAGAAGACACGTCGATGTCCGAAGTCACCGCCGATACCGCTCGTGCGGCCAAGGCTGGATACGACCTCGTCGTGGCGGGAACGCGACCGGAGAAGATCGCTCAAGCAGACGCTCGCGCACTGGCGGCGGAAGAGGAGATCAATCGGCTCAAAGACATCTTGGAAAAGCACACGATCACCGCACCGTTCGCCGGATACGTCGTCGCCGAACACACCGAAGTCGGGCAGTGGATCGAATCGGGGAAACTGGTTGCGGAGATCGTCGAGGTTGATCCGATCGAAGTCCGAGTGCATGTGCAGGAGTCGTACATCCCGCGACTGACACTCGGAGTCTCGGCCCGTGTGGATGTTGATGCCTTGCCGAATCAGACCTTCATTGGCAGCGTGATCGCCATCGTGCCGAAGGGAGACGAGAAGTCGCGGACGTTTCCGGTGCGCATCGCATTGAAAAATCCGCTGCAGACGGACGGGACACCGTTACTCAAGCCGGGGATGTTCGCGAAGGTCGAATTGCCTGTCGACCAAAAGAAGAACGTGCGGCTCGTACCGAAAGATTCATTGGTCCTCGGCGGTCCGCAGCCGGTCGTCTACATCGTCACTCCTGGAGAGAAGCCGACAGTGCAGCCGGTCCCCGTCCAACTAGGCATCGCGGTCGGCTCGTGGATCGAAGTCAAAGGCGAGCTGAAAGGAGGTCAGCAAGTGGTCGTCGAAGGAAACGAACGCCTCCGCCCCGGAGCCGAAATCATCGCCGTCCCCGCTGAGATCAAGCCGCCGAGCGCAGAGCGTGCGCCAGCAAAGAAGTTGCCGTGAGGGAATCCCAGGGAGTGCTACGGCTCGACGCAGCCCTCCCACCAATTGGAATAGTGATTTTCAAAGTTCAAAAGACGCCATCTGAAAAATTGATTGACTGACGAGCATTTTCTGGCGTTTTAACGTCTTCATTCCAAACGATTTGAGGGCTGCGTCGAGCCGCAGCACTCCAGGTTTTCATCCCGCCTTCCTCTTCCGCCCTGCGAAGCTCCCCATGAATCTCATCGAATGGTTCGTCCGTAATCCGGTGAAGGTTTCCGTCGGCGTGATTCTCGTCACGCTGTTCGGAGCGATCTCGTTAAATCGGATGCCGATGCAGCTCACGCCGGAAGTGGAGATTCCGACGATCTCGGTTTCGACAACATGGCCGGGGGCGAGTCCGCAGGAAGTCGAAAGCGAAATCGTCCAAGAACAGGAAGAGCAACTGCAAAGCGTCGAAGGCTTGCAGAAGATGACTTCCGAAAGCATGGACTCGCGCGGGCAGATCACTTTGGAATTTGCGATCGGTACGTCGATCAGCGAAGCACTCCTCAACGTCAGCACTCGTTTGCAACAAGTGCGTGAATATCCGGAGAACGCTGACGAGCCGATCGTCGCGACTTCGAATGCGGCGGATCGTTTCATCGCGTGGTTCATCCTGACGCCGAAAACACCGTCGCATGAAAAAATCGACGAAGCTGCTGTAAAATTTCCGGAACTCAAGACCGATTTGGAGCGAGTCAAAACAGCCCATAATCCGGGGCTCGCGATCTATCGAATGCGGACGCTCGCCGAACAACATCCGGAAGTCCGTTACCTTCTGCCCGAGAACATGGACGTCACGACGCTGCGCCGTTTCAGTGAAGACTTCATTGAAACTCGGCTGGAACGTGTGGAAGGAGTCTCCAACGCGAACGTTGTCGGAGGACGCGAAGAAGAGTTGCAGGTCGTGGTTGATCCGCATTTGCTGGCAGCGAGACAACTCACTTTCAACGACGTGCGTGATGCGCTACGGCGAGAAAACAAAGACACTTCCGGCGGCGACTTCTGGGAAGGGAAGCGGCGGTATGTCATTCGGACGCTGGGGCAATTCAAGACCGAAGAGCAAGTCGCGAATGTGATCCTCGCTAGCCGCGAGAACGCTCCCGTTTATGTGCGCGACGTGGCGGAAGTCCGCCTGGGATTCAAGAAGCCAGACGGCTTGGTGCATCGCTACGGCACGTCAGTCATCGCGATCAACGCTCAGCGAGAAACAGGGGCCAACGTCTTGCAGGTGATGAAGGGGCTGAATGAGACCGTTAAGAAACTCAACGAAACGATCTTGAATCAAAAGGGCCTCGAGCTGACTCAGGTCTATGACGAGACCGAATACATCTACTCGGCGATCCGTGTCGTCGATGAAGACATCCTACAAGGGACCGTGTTGACGCTGATCGTATTGCTGGTGTTCTTGCGAAGTCTCAAGTCGTCACTCGTCATCTTGCTGGCGATCGGGACCAGTGTGATCGGCATGTTCCTGATGCTGGGCATTCTGGGGCGAACGCTCAACGTGCTGACGCTGGCGGGAATCTCGTTCGCGGTCGGCATGTTGGTTGATAATTTCATCGTCGTATTGGAAAGCATCTTTCGTCACCGCAGCGAAGGAGACAGCGTTCTCGATGCGACGGTCAAAGGAACGAAAGAAGTCTGGGGAGCGATCGTTGCCTCGACGTTGGCCAACCTAGCGGTGTTTGTGCCGGTCCTCTTCGTACAGGATCAAGTTGGCCAACTCTTCCGCGATCTCGCGCTGGCGGTGAGTTGTTCGCTCGCACTCTCGTTACTCGTGGCGTTGGTGTTGATTCCGACCGCGGCCGCTCGATTGATTGGCGGACGACGAGGTGCTGGCGACGGCGAACATCTAGAGAATGTGGCGGCGAAGCCAGGAGCATTGCAAACGCTCTTCGGGCTGTTGCCGCTCGTCGATGCTTTCGGAAGTTGGTTTGTAAAACTCGTTGTTGGTTTCAATGCGATGTTGTTGCGAAGTGTCCTCGCACGGCTTGTGATGCTGGCGATCTTGATCGCGATACCGATAGGAATCAGTTACGCCTTGATGCCCAAGGTTGAATACCTGCCGAACGGAAACCGCAACCTCGTCATCGGTATCTTGATCCCGCCACCGGGCTATAACCTCGAACACATGGAAGCGATGGGCCGACGAATCGAAGAGGCCGCGCGGCCTTATTGGGACATCGACTTGAATGATCCGAATGCGAATGACCCGAAGGCGAAGGAGGGAAAATATCCGCTGATCTCCGACTTCTTCTATGTCGCTCGCGGTCGAACGCTCTTCATGGGGGTGCGAGCGGTCGATCCACTGCAAGGTCACCGCATGGTGAAACTCGTTCAAGAAGTTGCAACGGGCATCCCTGGAACGTTCGCCGTCGTGAAGCAGTCGAGCCTCTTTGAACGAGGCCTGACCGCCGGTCGTACGATCGACATCGAAATCACGGGGCCGGATATCAAGCGACTCGTCGGCTTCGGCGGTCGAGTGATGGGGTTGGTCAATCAACACATTCCCGGCTCACAAGCGCTGCCTGTCCCGAGCCTCGATCTTTCCAGTCCGGAAGTTCACGCGATCCCGCGTCAGAAACAAGCGGCTGACCTCGGCGTCTCCACGACGGAAATCGGCTACGCGATCGACGCGCTTGTCGACGGTGCGTATGCGACCGACTTCTATATCGGTGGCGACAAGATCGACCTCGCGATCGTTGGCAAGAAGGGGAATGCCGAGCGAACTCAAGATCTCGAAAGCCTGCCGATCGCGACACGGACAGGCCAAGTCATTTCACTCGGTGCGATCGCCGATCTCACACTCTCCAGCGGCCCCGAACAGATCAATCGCCGCGAACGACAACGAGCCATCACGATCCAAGTCAGCCCTCCAAACGAAATGCCGCTCGAAGACGCGATGCAGCGCATTCAGCGCGAGATCATTCCGACGCTCGAAAACGACCCCGCGTTTCGCAATCTGTACCAAGTCAATCTTTCCGGGACCGCAGACAAGTTGCGCACAACATGGCTGGCGATCCGCTGGAACCTGCTGCTGGCGGTCGTCATCACGTATCTCGTCATCGCCGCACTATTCGAATCGTGGCTCTATCCGTTCGTCGTCATGCTCAGCGTGCCGCTGGGAGCGGTCGGCGGTTTCGTCGGCTTGTGGCTGCTCAACATGCAGCTCGCCCCGTCGGGCCACTTCCAGCCGCTCGACATGCTCACGATGGTCGGATTCATCATTCTCGTTGGTACGGTGGTCAACAACCCGATCTTGATCGTCGAGCAAGCTCTCTTCCACATCAAAGAAGACCAGATGGCCCCGCACGCCGCGATTCTCGAAAGCCTCCGCACCCGTATCCGCCCAATCTTCATGACCGCCTTCATCGGCCTCTTCGGCCTGCTACCGCTGGTCATCTCCCCGGGCGCCGGCAGCGAACTCTACCGCGGCCTCGGCAGCGTCACTCTCGGCGGCCTCGTCGCTTCCACAATCTTCACCCTCATCCTCGTCCCCGTCGCCTTCAGCCTGGCCTTGGACGGCAAAGCCGCACTGGCTCGATTGCTGGGATTCAAACCGAAATAGCGCCGCACGATTCGCCAAAGAGAAACAATCAAGGCTTTGTCAGAAACCCATTAGCCGGAACGCGATAGCATCCGGTTTCCCCGAAGAACGGTGGGCTCAAATCCGATTTCTTGCAAAGCCCAGCACGACCTGAAGCATCTTACCCGGGAATGATCTCTGTATCTGACGATATCAGGCCACGGTAAAGTAGAAGTTGGATGCGTATGAGAAATAGATTGTCGCCGTCACCACGAGGTGTCACATGTCTGCCGTTTTGGATCGAGTGATTTACTTGGATGAGATCGCGGACCTGTTGGCGCCCCGTCCCTCTCGCGACGAGGTTTTGGCTTTCCGACCTTCCGAGGAGGTCGAGACTCGCTTTGCGGAACTGATCGCGAAACAGCGTGCCGAGGGATTGTCCGACGACGAGCAAGAGGAGTTTGAACAATTTCAGCAGACCGAAATGTTGCTGCGATTGTTGAAAGCTCGCTTGCGACAACGGTAGGCCACGCGATGAGCGACTGGATTTCTCTGGAGCTTCGGAACTTCGTCCGGCAGCGTGCTTGTGGACGTTGCGAGTATTGCAAGTTGCACGAAGACGATGCCGGTTTGCGGCATCAACCGGACCACATCGTGGCCCTCAAGCATCGCGGCGCGACCGTCGCGAGCAATCTGGCTTGGTATTTCGCGGGGTAGAGTTCGCTTGCGGCATTTCCCTCAGACTCCCAAGATAAGTGAGCTTTGAGTCGCAAATTCAGGAGTACGACATGATCCGCGTCACTGGTCGCTATCAAAAGCAGTCCGTCGAACTCGACGCACCGCTGAGTTTGTCCGACGGGACGGTTGTCGAAGTGGTTGTCCGGGTGAAAGCCGATCCGTCCGTCATCGAGCGCGACGAATTCGCCGACCTCGGCATGACACGGTTGGAGGAAGAATGGGACAATCCTGAAGACGCGATTTACGACGATTGGAAGAAGCTCTATGGCCTTTGAACCGGGTGATGTCGTCTTCTTACCGTTTCCGTATCGCGATCAGTTGGCGGAAAGTGTCCGGCCAGCCGTGGTCATTTCTCGAATCGACTTCAATCAACGGGGCGATGTGATTGTTGCCGCCGTGACGACTCATGCGCCTCGCTGGCCCACCGATGTCACACTGCTGGACTGGAAGACTGCAAAGCTGGCGAAGCCCTCAACCGTGCGAATGCTGATTGCCACGGTCGCAGACATTCGCATCGTCCATCATGTCGGCCACCTCACCGATCGCGACTGGTCCGCGGTTCAACAGCAACTCGCGAATGTGATCGACAGCGGACATTAAGAGTCAGTCAAAGTTTGCAGGTTGTTTGGCGTTTCAACGGGACCGATCTCTGTTCGATCGATCCCACCACGGCCACGCTGGTGCGTCTCTTCAATCCCCGGATTGATGACTGGTCCTCGCACTTTGAGGTCGGTGGCGGTCGCATCCTCGGCCGAACACCGGAAGGTCGCGTAACTGTTGAACTTTTGCAGATGAATCGCCCCGATCTGGTTCAACTACGGCGACTCCTCTCGGCCGTAGGCCGGTCGTCCCAATCGTGATTCCGGCCTTCATCGACGAGTCCGAAGACGCCGACCACGTCCTCTCGCAATCGGCCTTCGAGCCGGTCTGGCATGTGCTCATAAACTTGCGAGCACGTTACCGCGTAGCAAGCCGCCGACCTGTTGGTGATTTCTGCTCCAAAGGGGCAGGAGCAATACACTAACCTGAAGCAAGCGGCCAACGAGAGTACCTCCTTGGGTAAGCTGCGCATTCGTGATTCTCAAATTGGAGGTGAGAGGCAATGGTTGGGCATCGACACGAAATGGACTCGATAGGCGACAGCTACGAATCCTTTGCTGAATCGGTCTTGAGTCGAATCGCGGCACTCACGCGGATTGGCGTCAAGACGGACTTTGGAACCGACATGTATTGTCAGCCACGCATCAAGTCAGGTGACCGCATGGAGGCAATCACGGAGCTCTGTTTGCTTCAAGTAAAAGGCGGGACTCCCAGGCTGGAATATGGTGGTGTTGACGCAAGTGGAAAATGGAAGGATCACGAATTTGAATGGTTGAAAAACCTGTGGGCACCGCTCTTCCTGGCAACTGTCGATGCGAAGTATGAGAAAGTCGATGTGTTCTCGTTGTGGCCGATCTGGTGGGTGCTGTGGCAGTGCGGCACGCCGTTTAAGATCGTTTGCACATGGAGAGACGATGTCGAATCACCATACGAGTTCGCCCAACCAACAAAGGAAACGGTATTGGCCGGTCCAATGCACGGAGACGGCCAAAAATGGATCGTTGACCTTGGGGCGCCGATACTTCGGCTCACACACCAGAGTTTGAATACCGAGGAATTTCGGAATCGCGCCATTGAGGTACTCCGTTATTGGATTCAAGTTGACCGAATAACTGTGGCCCGTTTCCATGCGCGAGTTCCGCTGATCGACGCGAATTACCGTTGGCTGACGAACCAAATTCCCAACTCTCGCCAAGAACTACTGGCGATGGACGCAAGGCCCGGAATGAATATCGAATGGTTGGCGAAAGCGCTCGTTCCCTCTTTGCTTGGGCTTGGAACCCACCTTCAACACCAGGGAAACCGAGATGCGTTTCGATTGGTCCCGATTCTCGAATGGGTGGAATCAAATGCCTTTGGGAATCTCTTCACACCAAAGTTGCTCGAAAATCTATCGCGTGCTCAGCGCGAGGACGTTAGTCCGGCGACCTACATATAAACGCTGTCGGTTGCTCGGAGTGGGGTATTGAAGACGCATCAATATTGTCAACAATCACGAGGATGATCGCACAGACTCGTCGAAAGTCGGAGCCACTTTGGATTTGAAGTGCGACTTTCAAAAGAACCAAGGAACTAGAGCATGCAGCGGACATTTTTTGCCCGTCTTATCGTTACCAGCATGATGATCATTTCCGTCATGGCGACATCGGGCTGCGGAAATACGTCAATCGAAGCCAAGAACGCATTTCAGCAAGGCGTGAAAGCGGGAGAAAACGGAGATCTCGACTTGGCCATCAGTTTTTACTCGGAGGCAATCCGACTCAAACCGAATCATGCCGATGCGTACTACACGTTCTTCAGACGAGGTGATGCGTATGCGAAGAAGAGCGACTTAGACAAGGCCATCACCGACTACACGGAGGCCATCCGACTCAAGCCAGACTTTGCCGATGCGTACTACAGGCGGGGTCTTTCCTTTGCCCAGAAATCCGACTCAGACAAAGCCCTTGCCGACTACACGGAGGCCATCCGACTCAAGCCAGATTTTGCTGAAGCGTATAACATGCGGGGCACTGCCTATGCCCAAAACGGTGATTTGGACAAAGCCATTGCCGCCTTCACAGAGGCCATCCGACTCAAGCCGGATCTTGCTGAAGCGATCCACATGCGGGGTGTTGTCTATTGGGACCAGGGAGATTCGGGCAAAGCTATCGCCGCCTTCGTAGAAGCCATCGAACTACGACCGGACCTTGCCGATGCGCACTACATGATGGGAGTTGCGTTTGGAAAGCAAGGCGACTCGGATAAAGCCATTGCTGCTTTCACGGAAGCCATCCGATTCAAGCCGAATTATTCTGAGGCATACTACTTCCGAGGGGTTGCCTATTCGGCGAAGGATGACAAGGGAAAGGCGGAGTTGGACTTTGCCAAGTCCCGTCAGTTGGGACGGAACTCCAAGAGATAACAAACGCGGGGTCGGGCGACTCTTTGGTTCTTGTCCTTGGTCGAAGAGCGACCGCCGAAGGTCGCCGTGGGTTTCTGCTCATCCGCCACGGCGGAGACGTCGCGTCTAACGATCTCGTCGCCGAGCGACGATTGAACCATCGCCACCCCCGACGCCATAGGCGAAATGCGCCGTTCGTTCTATCACGGTTGCGTACTTGATTTCTTGCGTCTAGCAAGGGATTGTGCTCGCAACTTGAGACGCTGACCGCGTTCAGTGCCTAGAAGCCTAGACGGCACGCGGTTTACTAAACTTTGAGAAAAACATACATGACTGACATTGTGAACTGGCCAATTGCAGCTACCGTTCTCGGAGGGATCGCGATTTTCGCGTTCCGTCCCGCGCTCAGTCGATTGATTGATCGTTTGAAGAGCGCGAGCAAGGAGGGGGGCGTTCAATTCGATAGACCGCAAGATGGCGCGAGCAGCGTGCTGCCTCTGAAGTTTGTCGAGTTGATGTCTTTGCCACTTTTTCGGTCGGCCGCAATTCGAGAAAAGTCGATCCAGGAAGAACTTCAAACATTGCAAATTTCCGATCCAACCCAACAAGTCAAGGTGCTTACGCGGTCACTGGCGGTAACTCGTCTGACTCTCGAATTTGCAAATATCTCCGGCCTCATTTTTGGCAGCCAGCTCACGCTTCTTGATCGCCTTTCGGCGCTTCATCAAGGGATTGCCGTAAGTGAAGCACTGGAAATCTTTCGTCTTGCGCAATCACAATTCGCGGAATTGCATCGGCATCGAACAGCCGAAGAATGGCTGGGATATCTCGTCGCGATGCAACTCGTCACTGCGTCGGAGTCGTCCATCGCGATCAATCAGTATGGTCGCGATTTTCTAAAGTATC
>JAPLNX010000068.1 GCA_026400935.1 Planctomycetia bacterium
AACGTCCGCAGGATTTCCAGTTGCCGCTCCGTCGCCTCAATCCGCACTGCCTTCCTTGGCATCGCACCACCCTCCGTTAAAGGTGATGCAGTAATGACACAAACTCGCTTTTTATGGAGGATCAATTCTCGGTCGTGGTAGTAGTCCACGAACAAACGAATGCCGTCCTTGCGGTCCACAACCTGCCACTCGGTGCCAGACTCGGACGTGGTGTCCTGTTGCAGAAAGCGCTTACCCTCCACCGTGGCGAGGGTGCGCCAGGTGCCTTGGGCCACCTCGATTGTCACGCCTGCTTGCGTGGCATTAACGGGCAAGGCGATGGCCAACGCCTCCAGATCCTCCATGCGCTTGGAGTTTCGGAACTGCCGGCCCAGGCAAATCCACGGGCCTTTAGTTCCTCAGAATCCGATCACCACTGATGTCCGAATCGAGTCCGCCGGGGATTCGGAACACGGCGGTGTACCAGGCCAGTTTGGGGTCGGCGAAGTCGCGCAGATCGACGTCTCTCGAATCCACTGGTGGTTCGGACAAGAGTCGGCCATCGGGCAACCACCAAGCGCTGTCTTGTGTTGCTTGTCTTGGGTATTTCGCCAGGGCAATCAGTTCAATGCCTCCATTCCCCGGACCTTGGGTCGTCGCATCGGACCCTGGTTGTGGTTTGCCTTCAGCATTTGCGTTCTTACTGGCCTGAGCTTCGTCGCTGCCGATCACGTCTTTGCTCGCGTTGGTCGTCGCGGCCTTTTTTGAATGCAGCTTCTCCGTGTCGAGCTTTGTTTGTGCAAGTTGTCCTTTCATCCCTACCTGCCAAGCAAACATGGCCACCAATCCCAAAGCCAATGATGCGGCTGTGACGAGCACTCCGGTGAAGAGAATCTTGTGACGCTTGGAAATCGACAGCGCTCTCGATTGTGACAACGAGCTGGGCACGGACGCTGGTAGTGGCACGGACGTGGGTTGCTGCACATGAGCCAGGCACTGCTCAAGCAGGGCCGCGACTTCCAGCGCGTTTCCGAAGCGGGCATCGGGCGATTTGGCCATCAGCCGCGAGATCAGCAGGCAGAGCCATTCGGGAATGTCCGGGTTGATTTCGCGAATCGAACGAGGCTCGTCATCGGTGATCATTCGCATGATGGCGTAGCTGTTGTCCGCTCGAAACGGCGGGCGGCCGGTACACATCGCGTACAGCACACAGCCCAAGCCAAACAGGTCCGACCGCGCATCGACGTTGCCGCCGCGTGCTTGCTCGGGTGACATGTACTGCGGAGTTCCAGCAATGATTCCTGTTTTGGTGATGCTGGCATCATCGACGGCACGAGCAAGCCCGAAGTCGGTCAGCAGCGCTCGCTCGACCGTGCCGTCGAGCAAGATGTTCGACGGCTTCACATCGCGATGCACGAGCCCCTGCGCATGAGCGGCCGCCAATCCGCGAGCCGTCTGCATTCCGATCCGCAGGATCTCATTCAGCTCCAGCGGCCCTTGATCCTGAATACGTTTTTGGAGTGTCGCGCCGCGTGAATACTGCGTGACGAGATACGGCACTCCCTGCCATTCGGCCACACTGTAGATCGGCATGACGTTGTCGTCGATAACCGCCGCTGCCGCTTTCCCTTCGCGAGCAAACCGCTTCCGAGCCGCACCCGAAGCGGCCAGGTGCGGCAGCAACATTTTGATCGCCACAAACCGATTCAGAGCGCCTTCATAGGCTTTGAAAACAACCCCCATGCCGCCTCGGCCAATCACGCCGACGACTTCATAGGAGCCGATCCGACCCAGCATGTGCGGGTCGTCCGTCGGTCCCAGCAACCGCAGGATGGACTCCAGTGATTCGACTTCGCAGCCTCGTTCGTCGTGATCGCCCGCAACGTGCGGTGATTCCAACGGAGTGCGGAGGATCGGGACGATTTCGTCCTGCCACTGCGAATCGGACTGCGGGACTTCCAGAAGTTGCCGGCAGCGTTCGCAGTCGCTGACATGGTCCTCCACGTCCTTCAGTTCTGCGGGAGATAGCTCGTCATGAGACAACTGCCGCAGCAGTTCGGCCGACAAGCACGTTTGCGGATGCTGCATGGTCATGATTCATTCTCCTGCAAGTCCCAGAGCTGCGAGACTTCCAAAACCTTTTCCTTCAACCGGGCGATCACTCGATACCGCGCGACATACACCGCCCCAGCAGAGCGTCCCGTTGATTTCGCCACTTCGGCGATCGGCACGCCTTCGATCGCTGTCCGCCAAAAGACGTTCCAGGTCGCTTCGCTGAATTCGGAGCGAATCTGCTCGGTCGCCCAGCGGATCAGTTCTTTCCGGGCCTCCGCCAAAATCTCGGCGGTGGTTGCCTGCGGATCGGGCTGAGCCTCCAGCAGTTCCACCATCGAAGTCGAACCGGTGGCCGCGTCACGAGGTCGCCGAGTCAGTGCCTTCGTGATCGCATTGCGAGCAATCGTCGTCAACCAGGCCCGAAACGGCGGCTGCAAGTCTCCCGGAATCCAGCCCCCGATCGACTTAGAAATCGACAGACACACCTGCTGCATCAAGTCCTGAGCATCGGCGTCTTGCAAGCCCCGTCGCCGGGCCATCCGCAAGACAACCGGCTGGTAGATTCCGAGAAACTCAGTCCACGCCGCTCCATCCGCAAGGTCTTTGACCCTGGCAATGAGGCTGTGGCTGGTCTCCGGAAACTCGGGCATGTTCTTCTCCTATGAAGAATCATCCACGAATTCCCAGATTCTTACACCCGAATTGGCAATTCCGCGAAATTGCCGGGCGGAATGGGAATGAGTGACACCAGCGAGTCCCTCTGTGTCACCGCCGCCAAACGCCGCCCCAGACGACCAGCGGGCGTGCCTCGCGCGGGAAGAAAGGGAGATTCTGAGCTGGATCGTCACACGAGGCCGCTCTCGGCTGGGTGGAATGATCGGCGGTCATGGTCGGGCGAAGCCGAGCGACCGCTTACCGATCACATCGGTCGCGAATCAGTCGGGAGGAATTGTGGGTGGAACCAAAAGTTTTCGGTTCCTGACACCTTTGTTTTGCTGACACCTTTGTTTTGCCTTTGTTTTGAACCGACGTCGTGCAATCGCTGAAACAGCGGCAACAGCTTTTCAAAATACTTCAGCCCTGTGAGATCCTTGTCACGGATCTCCGGCTTGATTGACGTTCGGCGTGCCATGCGGGAATGTTGCGCACGGCCGAGCGAAAGCTCGGCGTGCCATGCGGGAATGTTGCGCACGGCCGAGCGAAAGCGCAATACTGTACTCTTAAATTTTATTATAAGCAAATCCCGTGCCGAACAGTATTGGGCCTGACCCCTTTTCCTACTTCAGTAAGGCATCGGCGAATGCCTTGCCCATCTGGGCAAAGATCTTCGCACTGCCCAAATAGTGGTAACCGCCATTGGAAGAGCCTTTGAGGGCCTCCCTGTCTTTGGGCGAAAGGACTTCCTCCAAGGCGAGATCGAGCTTCTCCTGGTCTGCTTTGGTGATACCCTCAATCCGCAGATCTATCGCGGCATAATGTTCTGGGGAGTTAAGGTCATATTGGTCATTGGCATAGGCCGCCAATACGTTCTTCCC
>JAPLNX010000381.1 GCA_026400935.1 Planctomycetia bacterium
TGTTCACTCGAAATCCCTCCGTGACTGGTATGCGATGATTTGTTGACCATCCTCAAACACCACAAATCACCGAGGGATTTCTTTTTTGTGACTCGAACCAGAACCCTTTCCAGAAAAAGTTCGCTGGTTTCAGGACTAGTTGTCTGACCGCGACTACTTTGCTGGAGCGGCGATGACGGTCAGCCAGAGTTGAGAAGTGGTTGTCGCCAAGGCGGCCAACGGTGCAGTCGCGAGCTTCTCGATTGGTGGCTCATTTTTGTTACGACCGATGACGCGGATCGGGCCGGAGAATGCGACTCCTGGTTCCGCTTTCACGATCAGCTTCACTGTCTTTGAACTGTCGCCCTCTTTGGCTGAGACAACTGGCTCGGCGGTCACTTTCTCTGGAAGGCCGCTGATCGAAAATTCGATCTCATTAGCGAAGCCGCGTTGGCGATCAATCGTGATCGGGATTTCCAGCGGCTTGTCATCTTTGAGCACGAACGTATCGACGACGACTTGGGCTTCAAAGTCTGATGAAAACGGGAGTGCTGTGAGGCGATAGACGAATCGTGATCCTCCTGCGTTGAAACGGTCGGTGATCGAGAGTCGAAACTCACCATCAGACGGCGCGGTGAAACTGAAGTCGGGATCGAAATCACCTTTCGCGTTGTCGTCCAATTCGACAATCACCGTTCCGTCGGGCTTCAACATTTTGATCAACGGGTCGATCGGCGATCCGATCGAGCGAGCTTCCGTGCGAATCATGATCGGCTGCTTGATGGCGAGCGTGAACTTGAACAGATCAACGTCGTCAGGCTTGCCGATCACGCCGGTCATTGATGACGGAACAGGAAACTCTTGTGGTGCGGCGTTCGGATCAGCCGGTTCAATTTCGACAAGGCTTGGATGCGACTCAACCGGGAGTGTCAAAATATTAGTGAGCAGGGGATGCCGGAAATCAAACGAGTCCAAATTGGCAGCGATCGGATCGACGGGCAACTCGGCCAATTCCGGCGTCAAGTTCCAACCATGCAGATGCAGCTTCGTATTTTGACCGCGTTGAAGCGACATCGGCAAAACGTGATCGACGAACGGACCAGTCGAGAGTGTCAGCCGATAGATGTAGGTCACCGCGCCGGAGAAGTTCACGTTCGAGTCTGTCTGCGACGGGAACGCGAACAGTCGTACCGAATAGTCGCCGTCCGCCGGTGCCGTGAATGCGATCTGCGGATCGAGTCCGTGATCATCGTCATTGTGTTCGAGTACGAAACCGCGCGGCCCGAGAATTTGCAGTACGCCATCCATGGGCGAACCGAGCGTTTGCTTCGCCATCAGCGAGGCAATCAACGTTTGCCCCGCTTTGAGCGAGACCGCAAACGTGTCAACATCGCCTGCTTTTTCCAGCACACCGTTGATAACGACCGGCGGATTCTTGTCGAGCTTCTGTGTTTCTGCCGCCGAGTTATTCGGCTCCTTCTCGGCAATCTCCGGCAGCACCCCGATGACGAACGGACGCAGCGCAGAGGCTCCCTCCCCGTTGAAGAACCTCAACCAGCAAATCCCCGGTGCAGCATTCTCGGCCACGATCACTTTGAACTTGTTCCCGGTTTCAGCGAAATCAAGTCTCACCGAATCGCGGCTTGTCCAAAATTGCGGCTTATCGCCAATCGCACCTTGCGCCGTGACTTCAATTGTCTGACCAATCTGACCGCCCGCTGGCGACAAAGCAGTAACGTTTGGCGGTGCGGCAAGTGCGGTCGCAGCAAGAAGCAAAAACACTGGCGTCACGACATCAACTCCGTGATCGGAGTCGGGATGCTGACTAAGTGAGTTGGCCGACCCTGCGGTGAGTAGAGCATCTTGTCGGGATTGATGCCGAGCTTCGTGTAGATCGTCGAGACATAATTCTCCGGCGAGAGAACTCGTTCGATCGCCGAGTAGCCATTTCGATCAGTCGCACCAATGACCGCTCCGCCTGGAGTTCCGCCACCGGCCATCAGAACGGACATCGCATTGGCCCAGTGATCGCGCCCCCCCTTGGCCTGTCCAGGAAGAGTTGAGATCTTTGGCGTGCGACCGAATTCACCGAGCGCTGTGACGAGCGTGGAATTCAACATCCCGCGTTCTCCGAGGTCTTCAATGAGCGTTGCAACTGAGTTGTCCCATTCTGGCAACCTCTTAGAACAAGCCCCGAAGAGGTCCGCGTGATGATCCCAACCGCCGTCATAAACGGTAACGAATGGCACTCCTGCTTCGATCAAACGGCGAGCCAAGAGTAAGCGTTGTCCGAACGAATTGCGTCCGTAGCGAGCACGAATTTGATCCGGCTCTTTGTGAATGTCGAACGCAGCTTGAGCGGCGGTTGATGTAACGAGATCAAATCCTTGTCGGTAGTAATCGTCGAGAGCAAGCACTGGATCGCCAGCCGCTTTCTCATTCATGCGTGGCAACGTGTCGACCAGTTTGCGGACATCGCGGCGTGAGTCGAAACGCATTTCTGCAAGACCTCGCGGCAGGGCTACGTCACGGACCTTGAACTGCGCTCCGTTCGGATCATCGCCAACGACAAACGGTGCATACTTGGCACCCAAGAAATTCGGCCCGCCTGATCGGGACATCGACGGCATCGAAAAGTACGCCGGCAGCCCGTTCGGTTTTCCGAGTTCATGTGCGATCACCGAACCCATACTCGGGTGAAAGCTGACGAACGCGCCGCATCCGACCGGAATTCGCGGCGGAGCACCGGTCATCATGTAGTGATTACCAGCTCCATGATTCGATTGATCGTGCCGAATTGAACGGATCGTCGCGAACTTGTCTGCGATCCCGGCAAGCCGAGTCATATGCTCTGAAAAATGAACGCCTGGGAGCTTCGTCGCGATCGGCTCAAACTCACCACGAATCTCCGCCGGAGCCGCCGGTTTTGGATCAAAAGTCTCGAAATGCGTCGGCCCGCCATCCATCCAAATCAGAATGCACCCTTTAGCCGCCGGCGCGATTGAACTCGCTTCATCAGCCGCACTAGCCTGCATGGCAAGCGTTGGCACAAAGCCAGTCCCCAACCAAGCTCCTAACCCAATTTGCAAACAATCTCGGCGGGAAAAACCAGCACAATTTTTATGGCGAGCCATCGAAAGCTCCTTAAAAGGCAGGATTGTTGGACCAAGCGGGGGTGGCAAGATAGCGGGGGAATCGGCGAGACAACAGCCAAACTTGATGCGTAAGTCCGCTGCAACATGAAGTCACAGCCAATCAGGCGTTACAGCAACGACCAGCCATCCGGCAAGATACTGTCTTTGGGGACGATGATGATGCCGTCGCGCACATAGACCCCTTTGACGTCGCAATTGTGCTCAAGGCCCATATGTCGTTGAATCTTCACCCCGCGACCGATCGAACAGTTTTTGTCGGCAATCACCCCGTCGAGAATGCTGTTTGCACCAACCCCAAGCCGTGGGCGATTTTGCTGAGCGTTACTCGAACGGATCGCTGCAGTGTCGTACATGTCCGCCCCCATCAAGATTGAATTCCTGATGACTGCGTTCTGCCCGATGTGGCAACGGAGGCCGATCACACTGTTTTCGATCACACAACCCCGTTCGATCACACAACCGTCAGAGATCAGGCTGTTCGTGACCGTTGCCCCGTCGACTCGCGTTGAAGGAAGATGACGTGCTCGCGAGTAAATCGGAGCGTCATCGTCCGCAAACTCAAACGGAGGACTCGCAGAAGCGAGTGCCAAATTCGAGTCATAAAAGCTACGAATCGTTCCGACATCTTCCCAATAGCCGTCAAACAAATGGCATTGGACTCGCCGAGCACGAATCGACATTGGAAAGACTTCTTTGCCGAAATCTTGGTAGTTGTTCTTCGACAATAGTTCGACCAGCACATCGCGATTGAAGAGGTAAATCCCCATGCTCGCGAGACAGTCTCGGCCGCGGCTTGGAATTCCTTGAGCATCGAACCACGCCGGATCGGTGTGGACCATGTCGAGTTCTTCGTCGGTTGTCGGCTTCTCGAGAAAACCCTGCACTCGACCAGTATCATCAATCCGCATTATGCCAAATGACTGAGCAGCTTCACGATGCACCGGAAGTGCGGCAATTGTCGCGTCTGCTCCCGAATCGATATGCGTTTTGAGCATCTCTTGATAATTCATGCGATAGATCTGATCGCCCGAAACAACGAGTACGTATTCAACCCCCGGCTGTTCGAGATATCGCAACTGCTTTCGAACCGCGTCGGCGGTTCCTTGATACCAAACTTCGCCGGAGTTCGTTTGCTGGGCGGCTAGTATCTCGACAAAGCCGCCACCAAACCGATCGAACGCATAAGTCTGGCGGATGTGCCGATGCAAACTGACCGAATTGAACTGCGTTAACAAATAAATCTGGTTGATGTCGCTGTTAATACAGTTCGAGATCGGAATATCGATCAACCGAAACTTTCCTCCCAGCGGCACTGCGGGCTTTGAGCGGAACTCCGTCAGTGGAAATAATCGCGTTCCTTTCCCCCCTCCCAGGATCACGCAGACCATCTTTTTCATGCCCATCGAGATTGATCCTTCAGTTCAGAGTTGTTGCGAGAATTGTCAGAAGAGGTACCGTTCAAGACAGAGTTTAATGGTGCGAGATTCTACTGATATGACTTTTCCATGCCACCAACGCACTGTGATGTGTGCGACTAAATCTTCAAGAACAGTCGACTTTTTCGCAAAGATTGGTACGGTCGCACGGTTCGGTTTCAAACTTCATCCAAGCCAGAGTTGAAAGTCAGTGGCACCACACTTAGAGTTCTCGCCCGGCACTGATCAACGGGGGACAGGTAGCTCAGTCGGTAGAGCACAGGACTGAAAATCCTGGTGTCGGCGGTTCGATCCCGCCCCTGTCCACTTTGGCAAATAGATGGAACGGCAATTTGTGCGTTCCATCTATATTCCAACACGAACGCCGATTTCAGGCGGTCTCGCCTTTCTTCGAGAGCGACGGGACAAACAAGTTGCTGACTGGCTTTTGGAGCCGGTTTGCCATCGAGACGTACCCTTGAGTTGTGGCAAGCGTCTGGTGTTGCATCAATGCTTGTAGCTCAAAGAGGTCCATCGAAGCTGCGTTGACCGTCGCGAATCCCCTTCGCAGGTCATGGAAGCCAAACCAACGGCCATCTTTCCCGCCCATCGGCAGTTGCGATCCGTCAGCCAGCCGTGCCGCTTTTTGAATGTGAGCAAACTCGGTCCAGAGCGTGCGGCGGTTGTAGTTCCACGGAAAGACGAGCGGGTTGAACGTTCTCGCCAGTGGTTTCAGGTGCTGGATGACGAGCGGATGAAGTGGGATCAATTGATCTCGTCGCCCTTTGTTCGTACCCGCTCGATTTAATGCCGTGCCTTGCTCGAAGTTGATGTCGTCGATCTTGAGCTTCATTGTCTGCCCGATACGCCAGCCTGTCATGTAGAGCAGCAAGAGCAATCCTCGCCACCACTCAGTCGGCGAGACATTTGGCAGGTCATGCGGCATCGTCGCGACCTCGCAGGCGTGGAACATCGCCGAGAATTGTTCCGGCGAGACGAACGTCGGGAGTTTTTGAAGCGGCTTGAGAAATCGGATTCGAGGAACTCTTTCAGTGAATCCCCAATCGACCGCCAGTCGAAGTGCCGACTTCACATACCGCAGCTCTCGATTGACCGTTGCCGGTGAAACCATGCGTTGCTTGCCATCGCGGAGTGTATTGGCACTCACTTCTTTCAATCGCGTACCGATGAACTGGTCGATCATCGCGGTGTCGATTGACTTAAAGAGCTTCGGCTTCGCAATTCGAGCGAATGTCCGAATGGAGCGCAACGCCGCTTCACGAGACGGAGCATCGTATCGGCCATCGACATGGGCCTTGTACCGCACGAAGAATTGTTCCCAGGTTGCTCGTTGCTTGCCTTGATAGGTTCCGGTCACGAGTTGCGAGTGGATCGTGTCAGCCAGCTTGCTCGCCGCCGACTTGCCGACCTTGCCGGGACCGCAGGACTTGCATCGCAACACGCCTGCCGGATCGCGCCAAGAGATGTACCACGATGCTTTCTCTTCTCCGCGTTGCTCAACCTGCTTTTTGAGTTGATGTATCCAAGCCTTCTTGTCCATGACGTGCTGCCTTTCGTGCCTC
>JAPLNX010000438.1 GCA_026400935.1 Planctomycetia bacterium
CCGAGCACTCCACCAGCGTCAGCGCGTCCCAAGCGTCCCGCCACCGCCGCCGCCACAACCCCACCGCCATCCGGTCCAACGACACTTCCGCCGCGATCTGTTGATTGGACCACTTCTCCCACGCCAACACGATTACGCCCGCCCGCTGAACCACCCACGCCGGTTCCGACCGAGACCGACGGAACTCCTCCAGAATTACCAACTGCCGCTCCGACACCCGGACCTTCGCCGCATTCCCTGGCATGACGCTCCTCCTTGATTGAGCACTCATAGCTCAACCAAAAATCGCGTCCGGTGATAGGTCAGTTCAAGACGGCAGCACTAGCGTTACGCCTGCGATCCACAACCATTTCCGTGCCAGTATCCATTCCCGAGCGATCAGACGGCCGAGTTGTCGCTGCCATTCGCGTGGGGATGCCTCCCACGGTCCTACCTCACACAACGGATTCCACAAGAGTCGAATCGTTCGCAACGGCGCGATTGACCACGGCCGCAGGTTGAGCATCCAGCGCTGCGCCAGCCAGAACTGAATCACAATCAAGCCAACCCCACTGACCACAATCGCCCAGATGAGAGCTTGAATCTCATGAGGACTGGCTTTGGCAAGTTCGCGATTTTCGATGCCGCAGACGGCCAACACTCCCAACGGCAGCGCGAGCAAGGTCGCCAAGCCCAATGCCCACAGCACGCTCTTGGTCAACAGTGACGCCATCTGCGAGAGGCCGACGACCGCTGCTACCAACAGCATCCAATGGTCCAATCGCATCTCGGGGTATTGAGTTGACGGTGGCACATAAAACCGCATCGCCCACCACGCCAAAATCAACATCAGCATCGCGCTGCTCAGGCCCATCAACAACTTGGCCGCACACACGGCACTCGACGGAGCCGAGATTCGCCGCAGCAAATCCCACGTCCCTTCTTCACGCTCGTTGGCATAAGACATCGCCCCGAACCCGATCGCGTAGAGCAACGGAAACAGCACGGCAATCGCGATCAAGGGAGATGAATCCGGATCAAACGACGACTCCGTCTGCATCATCCAAACCACAATCCCACTCAGTCCGTTGATCGCGATCATGACCACGAACCAAAACGGATACAGCACACGTAACTCTTTCCAGATCATGCGAACGAAAACCGCGAGCCACCGACGCAGTGGCGGTGTGGTTGGAGATGATGGAATAATCGCAAGAGAAGAGCTGAAAATGGTTGTGGACATGGCGAGTCTCAACTGGAATTCACCGAATGACTGGGATTTACGGTTCAAATCTGAGATTTCAGATAGCCGACGAAGATGTCTTCCAGCGATGGCGAACGAATTTCAAAATCGGAGATGACTCCGTCGTCGCGCAGGGCGGTCAAACGTACTTCGTTGCCGTTTCGGAGTAGGACTCGGAATTGGCGGTCGCGGCGGTGTTGGTTGATCAGTGTGCCGCCGAGATCGGGAAGTGTGGTCGCTCCGTTGGACAGTGTGAGTGTCACTTCGCGGACTTCTGCCTTGAGTCGATCCAGTCGTTCGATGAGTAGCAATTCTCCTTGTCGCAGGATGGCGATGACGTCAGCGATCCGTTCGACCTCGGCGATTTGATGGCTCGACAGCAACACCGTGCGACCACCGGCGGCGACATCGACCATGCTTTCCAAGAACTCGCGACGCACGACCGGATCGAGGCCCGATGTCGGCTCATCAAGCACGAGCAGTTCCGGTTCATGGCCCATGCAGAGTGCGAGCGAAACCTTCGACCGCATCCCTTTCGACAAGTTCTTGATCTGCTTATCAAGCGTCAGTCCGAACTGCTTGATGTAGCCGCGAAAGCGTTCTTGAAACCCTGGCCCATAGAATCCGGCGGTGAACCAGCCGATCTCGTCCACGGTCATCCATTCGTAAAGCGTCGGTCGATCGGAGACATAGCCGATACGTTGCCGAATGGCTTGTCCGTGTTGCTGGCTGTCGAGACCGAAGACCTGCGAACGGCCTGATGTCGGTTCCAACAAGCCGAGCAAAATGCGAATTGCAGTCGTCTTGCCTGCTCCGTTATCGCCGAGCAACGCAATCACCGAACCCGGCTCTGATGACAACGAGAACGAGTTCAGCGCGGTCTGCTTCCCGTAAGTCTTCGTCACTTGATTCCACGCAAATACGGCACTCATGCGTCAGTTCCCTTCTTCATTCGTCTCGGTTTGAGAGATCGTTCCAGTCGGACCAGTTCTTCTTCCACCAGAGTGCGTACTTCGGCCGCTTCCAGCTTGCTGCTATGAGCCTCTGCCAAGACTTGCCGGATGCGCTCTCGCAACAACGACAGCCGTTCTTTTTCGCAGTGTGAGACAGCGTCAGCAGTCACGGCCAAGCCAGTGCCGCGGACGGGTTCCAGAATCCCTTCCGTGGTCAGATCGCGATAAGCCCGTACGACCGTGTTGGGATTCACCGCCAATTCTTTGGCGAGTTCGCGCACGGACGGGACCAACTCACCCGCCGGCAGCCTGCCGTTTGCAACGGCGAATTTCACTTGCCGTATGATCTGGTCAAAGATCGCTAAACCGTTCGCTGGATCGACTGAGAAAAACATGGCTCAACCCCGAAGTGTTCTATCGTGCTAGAACAGTAACCGGAGTTAGAAAATTCGCAAGAGCAAGTTAAAAATAGCTTGTCGCCAGACGAACGGCAGCGGGAATTATGACACCACATCGAGACGGCCAAAGTTCTCCAACAGTCTTGATATCTGCAGACGAACTGGGCCGGGGCTTTGCTCCAGCATCCGGCTATTCGAATTGAACGAAGTTTGAGCACCGCATGGGACAAGAACAAAAACCGCGTGTTTTAAGTCACTCAAGCTGAGCCGTTTTCACCGCCAAGGCGCAAAGTACGCGAAGGAACACTCCCCAGTTAATTCTTAATAGCCGTGATGCACGGCGACTTTGGAAACGGCCAAGTTCCTGTTTTCTTTGCGCCTTGGCGGTCAAATTCCCTTCCCTGAAATCGCTCAGTTTGAGTAAGTAACTCCATTACACCAATCCTGTCAGCGTGCCGGTTGAGTCGCGGAACTTATCGGACTCGATGCCCATTTTCTGGATCAGCGTCAGCAGCACATTCGACAGCGGCGGATGGCTATTCGGCTCCCAGCCGAGATGCTGGCCGTGCTTGAGGCCCAGCTTGCTCCCGCCGGCCACAAGCAGCGGTAGGTTCTTCGGCGAGTGGTCGCCGCCCGCACCGGAGTTCATGCCGGAGCCGAACATGACCAGCGTGTTGTCGAGCATGTTCCCGTCCCCTTCCGTCGTCGACTTGAGGAACGTTAGGAATCGGCCGAGCCGTTCCAAATGGAAGCGGTCGATCACGCCCAACTTCTTGAGCATGTCCTTGTCGCCGCCGTGATGCGACAGTTCGTGATGATTCTCGCCACCACCGCCGTAGCCGCCCGCTTCTCGCGACCACTCAAACGTAATGACGCGCGTTGCATCGGTCAGGAAGGCGAGGTACGACACTTCGAGCATCACGTCCAACCACATCGGTCGGTCGTGAGCGTTTCCAGGTTGGCTACCCAGTTGCAAATTATTCGCATCAACCTGCGGCTTCGGGACATCGACCCATGATTCAAGCCGCGCGACTCGCTGTTCGGTCTCACGCACCGAAGTCAGATATTCATCGAGCTTTCGCTGGTCTTGTTTGCCGAGTTTGTCATTGAGCGATTTTGCTTCACCACGCACGCTGTCGAGGATCGACTTCCGCTCTGCGTAACGTCGCAGCGTCGCCTCGCGGTCGGCCTCGCTGTCGGGAACGAAGAGTCGCTCGAAGAGTCGCTTCGGCGAATTCTCAGATGGCATCGGCGTGCCGCTGCGATCGAATGACAGCGTATGTGAGTGCCCGGCCGATCCGGTGCCGCTGGCATCCGACAACTGCAACGACGGGAAGCGTGTCTGCTTGCCGTGCAACTCCGCGACGACCTGATCCGCCGAGACTTGGTTCGTGTAATCCGCTCCGGGAGTCGCCTTCAGGTCCGCTCCGGTTAGCCAAGTATCCGCTCCGCTGTGACCGCCTTGCGATGCGGGATGCCCGAGGCCAGTCAGCACCGAGAAGTCGTCGCGATGCTCCTTCAAAACTTCTAGCGTCGGTGACAGCGTGTAGTTGCGGCCTTTGTCGCTCGGCATCCACTCCAAAATATTGACGCCGTTGGGGACGTAGGAGCAAATCATTCTCGGATGCGTCCCCATCGACTTATCGAGCGGCTTGTATTGCGACGGTGCTCCCCATAACCGTGGCAGCATGGCGTCGAGCAGAGGCAGGCTTAGGCTCGCTCCGAGACCTCGCAGAACGTGACGACGCGACAGTGGCTGGTTGATGATCAACGTCATGGACGAATCTCCGCAGAGTCACTTCGATCCGAATGATTCGGAAGTGACGATGAATTGGATCAGCGAACGCAAGGTGTGATTATTCTTTTTCGTGTGTGCGACGGCCGCTTTGATTGTCGGTTGGTCGGCGATACCGAGTTCTCGGCCGAGGGCATACGTCAGCAGTTTGCTGGCAAGGCAATTGAGGAACAGGTCTTCTTTTTGACGCAGCACCGTTCGCAATTCATCGACTCCATCGACCGCTGTGCCATCGGGAAGTTTGGAGGCGGCGTCGATTTTGGGGTCGTTCCGTTCGATGCGGCCTTTGTACCCAAAGCCTTCTTGATCGCGCCACTCGCCGGCGGCATTGAAGTTCTCCAACGCAAATCCGAGCGGGTCGATCTTGCTATGACAGCGAGCACATTGCGGCAGAGTGCGATGAATTTCCAATCGCTTCCGAACCGTTGCTTTGTCGATGCCGGGCACCTTCGGTGCGATGTCGCCGGCATTCGCGACTGGCAGGCCGGGGTCGATGCCAAGCACGTTCTTCAAGACCCACGTGCCCCGTTTGACCGGCGAGGTGCGCGTGCCGTTAGACGTGATCGTCAGCATCGACGCTTGCGTGACGATGCCTCCGCGATGCACGCCGTCCGGGACGGTGACTCGGCGGAAGTCGTCGCCGCGCACGTCGGGAATGTCGTAGAACCGTGCGAGTCGCTCGTTGATGACGACGAAGTCCGAGCCAACGAAATTCAAGAGGTTCAAGTCATGCTTGAGGATTTCGGCAAAGAACGCTCGCGACTCTTCCGTGATCGAGGTTTCGAGATGCCGGTCGTATTGCGGGTACAAGTCGGATGCCGGAGGGTTCGCGCCGACCTCTCGCAGTCCCAGCCATTGGCCAGCGAAATTGCGAACGAATGCTTCGGACTTCAGATCGGCCAGCATCCGATTGACCTGCACAGTCAACGCTTTCGCGTCACGTAGTTTGCCAGCATCGGCGAGCTTGTTGAGTTCGTCATCGGGCATCGATGACCAGAGGAAGTAACTCAATCTCGCGGCGATTTCATGGTCTTGTAGCGCACGCGGTTCGCGTGCGTTGGGTTTGGTCAGACGCACGCGAGCCGCGTCCGCCACTGGCTCAGCCAGATATAAAAAGTTCGGTGATGCCAGCGCAGCGATGAGTGGCGTCTTGATCGCTTGCACGAACGATGGCGAGTCGGCTCGCACGAGATCGAATAGTCTCAGTTTTTCTGCGACCTCAGCGTCACTCACCGGTCGCCGATAGGCCGACCGCAGAAAGCGAGCGAGGAGTGTTTTGGCTGACTCACGCTCCTTGTCCTTCGAGGGAAGTGTGTCGCCAAGCAATCGGCGATGACTCGGAGGTGGCCACGATTCGTTGACCGGTCCTTCGATCTCGAACCAATCGACGTACAACTCTGGCCGCGCAAATACGTCATGACCTTGAAACCAAAAGTTTTCGAGCACTCGCGGAATTGCGTAGGCGTACTCAATCGTCAGTCCGGCTTGCTCGGTCGTGAAGCGGGCTCGGATTTCATATTCGCGCGGTTTGTCGAGTTGAGCATCGACATCAAATTCGGCCAGCACCTTCGGTTGGCCGCCAAGCGTTTGAATCAACTTCAGACGCGGCGAGCCGTAGTCGTACATGCGATCGGTTTGAAAATGTTTCAGGTCACGTTCGAGTCCCTCGCGGTGATACTTCTCCCCCTTCGGATTCTCTTTCATCTGCTTGTCGAACCGGTCCTGTAACGCCTTGCGGGCGGATTCAACGACTTCGTCTCGCTTAGGTACTTTGCCCGCCGCGCGGATGCGAATGATGTAGTCTCCTTCGTGCTTCAAGGCATAACCGCGAGCGTTCAGATGTTTGTCCCAACTGTCATGATGCAGCACTTTGAAGCCATCATTGACGGGATTGTTGCCGCCGTTGACGATCACGTTTTGCTTGTCATAGATCTTGCGGTTCGAGTCGTTGTCGCCGCTGTCGATCTCAAACCGCCACTTGATCGCCGGCGGCTGATCTCCCTCAACGAGTGCTCGATCCAAAATCTTGCGAGCCGCATCGAGATACAATTCCGTGAGCAATGGCGACATCGTCAACGCCTTGCCGTTGTTGTCGAAGCCACCTGACGCTGGATCGAGCGGAAACGGCGCGACATCGAAGTCGATGCCGATGAGATCGCGGATCGTGTTGCGGTACTCGTCCCGATTCAACCGTCGCAACACGATCTGACCGTCGCGGCGAACCAACTCGGCACGCACCATTTGCTCGGTGATCCAATCAACCACGTTCGCAACTTCATCCGGCTTCGGCTGCGGTTCTCCTTCGGGCGGCATTTCGTGGCTGTTGAGCACATTGATTACCTCGCCCCATTTCTCCTTGGAGGTCGGATCGAGGAACTCATTCTTGAGATGCTGATCAACGAGAAGGTTTCCCTCTTTTTTTGCTGGTCCGTGACAACGTACGCAATGCGTCTTCAAGAACGGTGCGACGATCTTTTGAAAGCCAACGGCATCAGGAGTGACCGACGGAATATCCGCCGCACGAGTTTGGCGTGAGCTGCCAAGAATCAGGAACGTCGTGACCATGATCGCATAGACGCGTAGAACATTCTGAACCGTCGTTGTTGGAATTCTACGTTGAGGCATCGTCGAGTTCTTTCCCTAAACTTCGTCAGTCAATCTACGGCTGCATTCTTGGCGAAGGACTTCATTGTCTGCAATTCCGCGCGGACGAATTCCTTTGTCGATCAAAACTGTCGAACTCAAAACTGACGAGTGATGACGATGTCACTCCTGCAGTTCCCGGCCAGCACGGAGAGCCCCAACATTCGACGTTAGGGCCGATGGATAGGATCGCCACCAACAATACTGGGTGGGAGGATCGTGTCTCCGAGAGTCATGCGGATCTGTTGTTCGACCATCGCGCGATACTTGCCACCTTCGGCCATGAGTTGGGCGTGGGTACCGGTCTGGCTGATGCGGCCGTGCTCGACGACGACGATCAAGTCGGCGTTGGCGATCGTACTCAGCCGATGTGCGATCACGAAGCTGGTGCGGCCCCGCATCAGCTTGGCCAGACTTTGTTGAATGAGCCGTTCGCTGTCGGTGTCGAGGTTGCTGGTCGCTTCATCCAAAATCAGCAATTTCGGATCGGCCAAGATGGCTCGCGCGATCGCCAGTCGCTGACGCTGGCCGCCGCTGAGCCGCACGCCGCGCTCGCCGATGAGCGTTTGCAGTCCGTCGGTCATGCGGTCGATGAACTCGGTGGCATTTGCGGCTTCGGCGGCGGCGCGGATCTCGGCGGCGGTGGCGTCACGCCGCGCGTAGCTGATGTTCTGGGCGATTGTCCCGTCGAACAAGAAGACGTCCTGCTCGACGACTCCCAGCAGAGAGCGGAATGACTCGACGTCGTAATCGCGCAGGTCTCGGCCATCCAACGTTACTCGCCCGGATGTCGGGTCATAGAAGCGAGCAACCAGGTTGCTGAGCGTTGTCTTGCCGGCACCACTCGGCCCGACCAATGCCACGGTCTGACCGGCCGCCACCTTCAGGCTGACGTCGCTCAGCGCCGGAAGACTTGTGCCCGGATAAGTGAAGGTGACCTGCTCGAACGCGATGTCTCCGGCAACCGAGTGACGATCGACGTACAACGAGGTTGGCGTCGAGAGCATCTCACGCGGTTCTTCCAGCAAGTCGAGCACTCGATCCAGTCCACTCAGACTGTTCTGAAACTGAGTGGCGCTCTGGGCGAGTGTGGCCAGCGGCTCCAGCAGCATGAGCAGGTAGACCAGAAACATCATCAGATCACCGACTGTCATGTGTCCGTCGAGCACTCGCCAGCCGCCATAGAACAACAGCCCGGCCGTCGCGATCGGGATCAACGCCTCCCAGACCATCTCGACCACGCGCATCCAACACCAGGCGTAGAGTTCCTGCCGAGCCATCAAGTTATTTTCGGTCGTGAATCGAGCCGCCTCGCGCTTCTGTCGGCTGAAGGCGCGGACGATTCGCATCCCCGCGAAGGCTTCAGTGGCGGACGCGTCGATCAGTTCACGCTGTTTGCGGATGACTCGAAACTGCGGTCGGATGCCACTGATCCAAGCGCGATGCGTGAAGAACACGGTCGGCAAGAGCACAAGTCCGCCGATCAGCAGCCTCCAATCAACCCAAGCCAATATCGCGAGACTGCCGATCAGTTGAATGATCGCTCGCCAGGGATTGAACAACATGCCGAAAACCAACTCGCCGACACTGCCGCCGTCTTCGCGAAGGATCGAGGCCACTCCGCCTGACCGCAGCGCTTGCACTCGATGCAGCGGCAAACGGATGGCGTGCTCGAAGACTCGCCGCCGCAGATCCAACTGAATTTGTTTGGTGATCTTGGTGGCATACCAGCGTCCCCAAACATGTATGGCAATCTTCAACAGCGAGATGATCGAGACCGCGAGCACCGTAAAAAAAAGAAGCTGCTTAGGAACGCCGAGTGACGGCATCTGTGCCAACAATTTCGCAGGCAACGGATGGCCGCTTAGCCCATAGTCAATGATGAACTTCGTCCCTGCTGGTGGTAACAGTCCAATCAACGTTGAAGCCGTGACTGACACGAGGATCCAGATCACCTGCGGACGGAACGGAATCAGCAACAGCAAGAACCGCCAGACCAGTTGCATCGACGAACGGACGCGATCCTTTGCGCGGCGAGTCTCGCCGGATCCATGGATGCTACCTTTGGGGAGCTCGCTATTCTTGACTTTTCGCCGATACCGCTCAAACCGTCTGCGACTGGCTCGCGGTTCTGGACCATCTGTTGGTGACGATCCTGACGGGGGCGTGCTGCTGCCGTGTGCTGCTGAAGAATGTGGTTGCATCTCCCGATTGTAGGCGGGTATTTCATTCCCGCGAGAGGTCGGAGCCATTTCGATACGGCAGGCTCGCGCAATGGTGGTCGGGTTGCTGTAGGACGCGGCTGGCATACCATAGTCTCGCCATCCAGTTCTCCGAAATTACTACTGCTATGCGAAGGTCAAAACCAAACGTCGAAGTGAGCATTGTCATGAAGCAACGATTCGTCGCGTTTTTCTTCTGCCTGCTGGTTTCCGTAGGCGTAAGTTCTGCACAAGAGGCAGATGCCGCGAAGGTTGAACGAGGATCGAAGACGGCCAAAGCCGGGTTCCAGAACGAGGATGAAATCCGAGATAAGTTCAACAATTGGAAGACCGATGCGGATGCTCGATCGTGGCTGGAGGCGATGAATCATCAGTTTGCCGAGATCACCAGCGTCTCGGCATCAAAGCCGCATGGTGAAAAAGCGGATGTCGAAGTGACGGTCAAAACGCAGTCCGGCGAACGAGTCGAACGGATTTCGATCAAGCTCGTCAGCAGTGCGAACGGTTTCAATCAGATCGACAAACGCTGGCTGAAGACGTACGAGAAGATGTGGAAGATGCCGCCGGGCGTCGTTGAATCATTGAAGTTGTTCGTCGGTGAAACGCCGCCGCACGAGTCCAGCCGCGACAAGAGGCGAATGTATCTGAATGAGTTGGACGAGAACGCTCAGCAAGCCGTTCTGGACTTCTTCAAGAAGAACAAAGACGAAATTGTTTCCGACCTGCTCGCAGGAGACGGCATCCACGCCGCTAACTGGATGATGGTCATCCATCGCCCCAACTCACCAACCCGAAGCGTCAGCGATGGCGAGAGCAAGACAATCGACCAATCCAAGTGGGTCATCAAATCAACCGCCGACGCGATCAAGTTCTACAGCGATGGCCCCGTGGAACTCACCAAAGCCGGCAACCTGAAAATCGGCCGCATCACCCTGCAACGCAAAGGGGGCGACAACGGCCGAGAAACCGCCAAGATGCTGCAATTCAAAATCAACCCCGTTCAGCTTTTTGATGCCAAGTCGAAAGTGGTGCAGGGTGACACGCCGTGAGTCATCGAAGGGCATGGCTCGAAAAACTTGTACGAGACATGCGTCAAACTCAACCACGCTCTTCCCATTGGTCAGAGCGTGCCGTCCGAGCGCAGGATTTCAGCCGGCTATTCGCACTCAGTCGCGAGCGGTCCCTCGCGGCTGACGAAACTTCGACGATGAGCCTAAACTCACCAGTCGTGCGGTGGATCACGGCTTTACTGCGGTCGAAAAGGACAAGTTGCGGATGTTGTACGTCGTGGGATTGTTGGCAGTTGGGTTTTCGGCAATCACCGGCGCGTTGGCGGCGGAAGGCCGACGCATGGACTTGTTCGGTGTGCTGGTGTTGGCACTGGTGACATCGCTAGGAGGAGGGACGCTGCGCGATCTCGTGCTGGACGTGCCGGTCTTTTGGAGCACCGACGACTGGTTTCTGTGGACGGGACTCGCAGCAGGAACACTCACGTTCGGGGCGGTTCGGTACTGGCATCCGCCGCATCAATTCTTGCTGATCGCCGACGCGATCGGTTTGGCGTTCGTCGCAGTGCTCGGCACCGAAAAGGCACTCGCTCATCAAACGACCGCAACCACGGCCATCGTGCTCGGAGTCGTCACTGGCGTTGCAGGGGGCATTTTACGAGACATCCTTTGTGGCGAGGTGCCGCTCGTCTTTCGTCGTGAGACTTACTTCTACGCCACCGCCGCGTTCGGTGGCGACTTGGTCTTTGTGCTGCTGCACCGCACGGCCTTCGATCGCACGGCCTGCCTCGTCGTGTCCGCCGGAGTGATCTTGGCGTTAAGGCTCGCGGGGCTACGTTGGAAACTCGCGCTGCCCGTGTTTCGCACACGCGGCGAGTGAACGATGTTTGCCGCAAGAGGGACTCAGCCGCATTCCGAAAATTAGCCGCGCGGCGCTAGCCCCGGTTA
>JAPLNX010000368.1 GCA_026400935.1 Planctomycetia bacterium
CCAACGTCGCCACAAACGGCGGCAGTTTGATAACGGTGATCAACCACGTATGCAGACTGCCGATCAAGAACGCTGAGACCATCGTTCCAGCAAACGCGATTAGCAGAATCCAGATCGGCAAATTCTCCGTGAGCGGCGTTCCACGACCATCCACAGGTGCCAGCCAGAAAATGAACGACGCACAAATCGTCCCGCTGAAGGCAATTATCGAACCAGCGGAGAGATCAATCCCACCTGAGATGATGACGACCGATGCCCCCAGCGCCAGGATTCCCAACAGAGCTGTCTGTCGCAAAATCTCAGTCGCGTTGTACCAAGGTTTGTGAAAATACGCGTGCTTGTCGTCGAGCCACATCGTCAGCAATACGACCGCAACAACAGCCACCAACAACGACAACTCCGTTCGGTACTGCCTTAGCAGACGTGAAAACCAAGAAACTTCGGATTCGCCGTTGTGAGACATCGAGATCAACAATCAACAAGAGAATTGAATGAGACTAACCCGCAGCGTGTGTCTTGACGCTTTCACTGGATTGACGTCTTCTTTCTTTGCGTACTTCCTTTGCGTACTTCGCGCCATGAAAGCTTCAGTTTCACCGCAAAGTCGCGGAGTACGCAAAGAAGGCGCACAGTTCAAAAAGAAATCGAAGACTTGAACTATCGACTGCTTGCTGACGAAAAGTGCAACTTCAAAGAGCGTGTGTAAGTGTGGATGCTTTGAAACGCTTCGCCAATCACGCAGCCGTTGTGAGCGTTTTCTTTCGCTCACGCTTCGAGTGTGTTTGATCAGGACACGTCACAGACCTACGACCCCGTCAGGTTGTATTTCGTGAGCCACGCTTTGAAGGCATCGAGCTTCATGTACTCAGTCTTCGGTCCGAACATTTCCGGCTTCAGCACTGAGTCTTGATTGGGCACGATCACCTTCAAGCCGGTGTCGAGCAGATCGCCGTTCTCAGAACCATGATTCGGGAACATCTCCTTCACGGTCGCTTCGTCATTCTTGACGAGTGCCTTCAGAATCCGAACCCCTTGAAAGCCCATCTGATACGGGTTCTGCACAACCATTGCATCAAGCATCCCTTCGCCCATCCCACGGATGGCCGGTGGGTCCGCATCAAAGCCGACGAGCTTCAGTTTGTCGCGGGCATTCAGCTGCTTGACGATGTCGATGATTGCGGGGGTGTTGTAAGACCAAATGCCAGCCAAGACTGCCATGTCTGCATTGCGATCGAGAGCGTCTTTCACGTTCGACCGGGCGACTGCTTCGTCACCACCATCGCCGAGATTCTCGGCTTGAGTGAACTTGTCGCCGACACCTTCGCCGAAACCGCCGATCCGTTCTTGAGCGTTCGCTGCATTCTTGAGTCCGACGAAAGTCGCGTACTTGCCGCCGTTTGGTTGCAAGTGTTTCGCGGCGACACCCAACTCCCGACCGCCGACGATGTTGTCCGTGCCGAGGTACGCGAAGCGGCTGTCTCGACCGTTTTCGCGATTCACATCCGAGTCGATCGTCACAACTTTGATCCCGAGTTTTTGTAGCTTTCGTAGTTCGTCAGGAATCGCATTGTTCTGAGCGTCGGTCACTGAGATCGCAACTGCGGCCACATCGGTTGCGCTGGCATATTGACGCAACTTTTCAATTTGACCTTCGGCTTTGAAGTCATTGCGATCGACGACCACTTGGAAGCCATCCGCCGCGCAATTCAACTCCTTCTCCGCATCGCGAGCACCCGCCGCCGCGGCATCCCAAAACGGAGCGTTGCCGTTCGTGAGAATGATGATCCGCTTCAAATCTGCCGACGGTGCCGATTCCCCTAACTGCGGCTGCGGCGATCCCGATGTCGGAGATTTTGACTCACCACCTCCACAACCCGCCAAGATTCCAACCAACAACAACGCAGCAATCCAACGCAATCCGAAAGCGCGATCGGTCAACATAAAATGCTCCAACGGAGTGAACTAGAAACGACCCAATGAGGGTCGGCACGATACTGCTCATGACGAGTGAATTCAAACGGACCCACGAACTGAGGATACGTCTTCAATCGTTGATTCTTTCAATTCGTCGTCCCCTTCTTTCCGAGCGCAGTGAGGCAACGTAGAGTTCGGGGAAAGAACGCAACGTTTCATGGAAATAGGAAACCCCAATGCCTACCCCGAAGTTAGACCGTGAAGAATACATCGAACAGACGCACTTCTTCCGCGTCTTCGCGGAGCGGTTACACGAAAATGTGCCGTCACAGGAAATCCTGCTGACCATTCAAGAAGAGATTCTCAGTACGACGAAGCTGCCGATGGCGATCGACTTCTTACGGAGTGAGATCATTCTCACCGGTCGCATGAGCGAAGCGATGACTCGGTTGGAACATTATTTTGCGCCGTTCCAAGCCTTCATCATGCGGCAAGCTGAGCAAGAGGATAAATCCCGTTTCGACCAGTTCATGGCGTTAGACATTCTGCAGAAGGAGGCCGAGCATCGCGCGAATAATCCAACTCCAGCGGGCTTATTCATCTATCAGTTCGAATGCTTGGCTCGCAATCGTCTGGGCTACAACGACGGTCTGATCGCGATAGCGGGCGACCCGATGTATGGCGATGATTGGCGAGACTGGTTCATGTTGCTGCGCCGTGAACTTGGCACGTCGGACTTTGCGGACCTGCTTTATGTCCGCTCGGAGTTCTTCGTCGAAGACCGCCGCCGAGCCACGCGCGATCCCGACTTCAACGTTTCGTACCCGCTGTTGTTCGGTGTCCGCGAAGGCCGCATCGCTAAAGCACATCGTAAAAAAGAGCCGCTTTACATGTTTGCCGCGCTGCAACGGCAACTCGGTTATCCCTCGGTTCCACGTTTCAAGCCAAAGTCCGATCAGCCCACGATTCATCCAGTGCTCGAACAACGACTGCAACGAATCGAGCAATCCATCAAGCTCGTCCAAGCGGAGCAAAAGGGGGGACTCGATTTGGCGCAGTTTTATAAGAAGCCGGATGGGGAAGTCTTTGAGATCAATTAGTCCTGAAACCAGCGAACTTTTTCTGGAAAGGGTTCTGGTTCGAGTCACAAAAAAGAAATCCCTCGGTGATTTGTGGTGTTTGAGGATGGTCAACAAATCATCGCATACCAGTCACGGAGGGATTTCGAGTGAACA
>JAPLNX010000046.1 GCA_026400935.1 Planctomycetia bacterium
GTTCGTCGATCAGGTCCGTGGGATACGTTCGGCGAGAAGCTCCATTCGTGGCGGTCATCTTCGGGCACTCCTTTGCTGAAGAAGGCACCAAACATAGCCGCCTCAACGAGTTAGCCCTATCTCACTTTTCGGATAGCCTCTCAATTGAAATCGCTCCAGATGCCATCTTATGCCGCCTTCAAAATCATGCGGGGTCGGTTCAACCAACCAAAGGGCACTTGACCAGAGCGTTAAGCCAAGAGCATCGAACGACGGGAGCGTATAACGGTCATCGCTGGGCTTCAACCTGCCAGTCAATCAGAGTTGAGGGGCTACTGTATTCCACTTCTGCACCCGACACCCGATGTTCAGCCGCTCGTTGATTGTCTAAGAATTGTGAAGAGAGTGTGAAGGTTGTGGAAAGTGGATATTCGATCGAAGGTGGTTGCGATACTTTCTCCTTCTTCTTTTCTCCAATTAACTCCATGAGTTCTTCGCATGAGTACTCCGAATTTGAGTTCCGAGATCGAGATCAATTTGCAAGGCGAGATCGCCTTCGTTCGCATTCACGGAGATTTGGGGACGGAAGAGGCTCAACGCTTGATGCCGCGCTTGTTGAGCGTCACTGCATCTCGGCCGGAGCTAGCCATCCTCGACCTCAGCGCGGCCAACTTGGTCAGCAGCTTGGGAATGGGAGCCATCATGGAATTGCGTCGCGGGATGGTTCGCTTCAACGGGAAGGTGATCCTTATGGGCATGAAGCCGATCGTCCGCGAATGCTTCAGACTCTCTGGGTTGCTCGGACTATTTGGCGTGGCTGAGACGCTCGAAGAAGCGCTGCTTGCGTAGCGATTATTGGAACGGCGAGTTTTCAAACAGTTCGTTGCTCACGCTTCAACTGGGTGTTTGCTTCGCGATCATTGACGAATACTTCTTGATCGGGATTCCAACGCAGTTTTCGGCCGAGCTTCATTGCGATGTTGCCCAAGTGGCAAGTCGTGATGGAGCGGTGTTGGCTGACGACGTTTGACAACGGCTGCTCGCGCGACTGAACGCAGTGAAAGAAGTTGCCCATGTGATTGATGATGGCATCCAGCTTGCCGACTCGCGTCGGTCGCGAGAGGTTGTCGTGAGCGTAAAGTTTGAATTGCTCACGCGCGAACGGCTTCTGAGCGAGTTCTTCAATCGGTCGGCCTTCGAGGTCGCCGCGATGCGCGGTCGCCAGCGAGAACGTGAGGTGCTCGCCGACATCGCCGAATCATTGTCCGATGAGCCAGCGGATCGAATCGAACCGGGCTTCACGACGGAGAACATCGAACTCATTCACCACACGTTGAGCCAATTGTCCGCCACTCATCGCGAAGTTCTGACACTGCGTTTTTTGGAAGACATGTCTTTGGAAGAGGTGTCACAAGTCATCGGTTGTCCGATCGGGACAGTGAAGTCGCGACTGCATCACGCTCAACGACTGCTACGCGACAAAATCGAGGAGTTGAATCATGCCTGAGCCTCAACATGACACGTTTCGGCAGGCCTTGTTGGCGCAAGAGCCACTCGTCCCTGAAGACAAATACCAGGAGTATCGTATGAAACTCGAACAAGCCTATGTGACGGCGTTCCGCAGGGAACGTCGGGCGTTGTATGCCTGCTTGGCCTTGCTGGGATTGAGCCTGGCCAGCATGTGTGTCCTGGCTGTGATCGCGATGCGTTGGCACGTTCGCCTGGATAGCTGGCCGCTGGCGATTCCAAACGGACTGCTCATCGCCGGCGTGTCAGTCGGTTACTTCTGGCATTTCTCCAAGCAACGGCTCATCCGCTGCCATGAAGATCGCAAAGTGGGACAGATCGCTGACATCAATCACAAGCTCGACGAACTGACTCGCCGTTTCGATGCTCACTTCGGGAGCAACCCCGCCAAAGAGAACCGACAGTAGCCTCGACTCCGCGTTCAACAACCATTCCCTGCATCGACGTCTCCGCGTTGAGATTCACGGATGCGTCGATCACATCCTAAATCGCGGAGTCGGTCATGGTAGGTTGTGCCATATACGAAGCGACGGCTCATCACTTCAGCCATGAAGAAAAAACGCTCGTCGAGTATCGTTACTGCCGAAGTAAAAGCCGTTAGCGCCCCAATGAACTCAGGAGATCAAGATGCCATTGAAGAAATGTGGTGATTGCGGCGCGGACATTTCCGACAAGGCTGCCGCGTGCGTGAAGTGTGGGCGGCCTCAAGAAGGTGGTGGTCCGGATGGCTCGTGGCGGTCAGCCTGGGGTGCCGCATCAAGAGCGAAGACGCCGATCAATGTCTTTGCAATGGCGATGATGGCCTGTTCGGCGGTGTTCGGCTTCAGCGCAACTCAAATCCGAGAGAATCCGCTTCCGGCATTCACGTATTCTCTACACACCTTTCTGGCAGTGACCGGAATGTTTTTCGTCACGCTGCTGTTCTGCCGCAAAGCAATTTATCACCCGGATGATCTGGCTCGCTCGAAAGAACTCAACGTTGATCTCGGCCCTGATCGTCCTCTGCTTGCAGCCCTTCTAATGGGGCTGATGTTCATTGCTTACGGCGCATACCAAGGCTTGGTTGCCCCAGAGCAGATGCAGAAAACGCTCACGGCACCGCTCGAAAAACTTCTCAAAGGTCAGTAGGTGCTCAGAGCACCCGGCGGTCATGAATCTCAAACGCAAGATCGAATCGAGGCTTGTTCGAGGAAAACTTCTCTTGGGGTTTTGTAGCCGAGGCAGCGGCGCGGGCGGTCGTTCATAAGAATTTCGACACGCCGCATGTTTTGAGGGGTGA
>JAPLNX010000029.1 GCA_026400935.1 Planctomycetia bacterium
GACTGTCAACAACTCAGCGATCGAAAAACTCGCCGGAGATAAGAGCTGGGTGTCGTCCATGACGCCCGACCTTTTACTCCAACTTCGCAATTCATGGGCAGGCCATTTTCTGACACCCACGCCTTCGGCGAATACTTACAAAGCCTTCTCGTTTTTCACGCGGCACGAACGTTGCATTGTTGGAAGAGTCGTTAAGGAGGGATCTATCAGTGCTTCCCCCCCTTATGCCGAATACTCGACCTCTTTGAAGTGGCATACGTTCATGAAATTCGATTGCGTGACAGCTTGGCGAACCTCGGTTGTTTTGACGGCGTTGCTTTCAGTGATTGGGTGCGGACAGCCCCAAAACACTTCACAATCGGGGGCAAGCTCGACTCCTGGGTCGAACAATGAAACCCCAAATCAACCTGCGCCGACCGCTTCAGCGGTTACGCTTCTAAACGTCTCTTACGACCCGACGCGCGAGTTCTACCAAGAGGTCAATGCGGCATTTGCTGCTGACTACAAAGCGAAAAACAACGTCGAAGTGACAATCGACCAGTCACATGGCGGTTCTGGCAAACAAGCTCGCGCGGTCATTGATGGCCTCGAAGCTGATGTCGTGACGTTGGCTCTGGCCTACGACATTGATGTGCTGGCGGAGAAGGCTCAGCCGCCGCTGATTCCGAGCGATTGGCAAAAGCGATTGCCGCACAACAGTTCGCCCTACACGTCCACGATTGTGTTCTTGGTTCGGAAGGGAAACCCGAAAGGGATCAAAGACTGGCCGGACTTGGTCAAAGAGGGCGTGCAGATCATCACACCGAACCCGAAGACGTCTGGCGGTGCGCGATGGAATTATCTTGCGGCATGGGCTTACGTTTTAGATAAAGAGCTGGGTGGTGATCTGAAGAAGCTCAGCGATGATTCACAGAAAGACGCGGTCGCCGAAGCTCAGAAAAAGGCTCAGGACTTTGTTGCGGACATTTTTCGCCGCGTGCCGGTGCTTGATTCGGGGGCTCGCGGTTCGACGAACACGTTCGTGCAACGAGGCATCGGCGATGTGTTGCTGGCATGGGAAAACGAAGCGCTGCTGGCTTCTGCGGAGTTGGGGCCGGACAAGTTCGATATCGTTACTCCTAGCGTAAGCATCTTGGCGGAACCGCCAGTCACGGTCGTGGATAAGGTTGCCGACAAGAGGAAGACCACAGCGGTCGCCGAAGCTTACCTCAAGTTTCTCTACACGCCGCAGGGACAGAATCTCGCTGCCAAGCATTACTTCCGCCCGGTCGAGATTGAGGGCGTGGACAAGCAGCATCTGGAACGATTCCCGAACGTGCGTCTGGTCACGATCGACGAGTCGTTCGGCGGCTGGAAGAAAGCTCAAGCCGAACATTTCAACGATGGCGGCGTGTTCGACCAAATCTATCAACCAGGGAAGTAGTTCGTAGCTCCGCCTTCAGGCGGTGCAGCGCGAAATGGATTCCCAAGAACCGCCTGAAGGCGGAACTACGAACGAGACTCATCATGGCACTCAAACAACGCAGCGTGCTTCCGGGCTTCGGGCTGACGCTGGGTTACTCGTTGCTGTATCTCAGCCTGATCGTGTTGATTCCGTTGGCGGGATTGCTGGCGAAGACGACGTCGCTGACGTGGGTGCAGTTCTGGAATACGGTCAGCGATCCGCGCGTCGTGGCGTCCTACAAGCTGACATTCGGGATGTCGCTCATGGCAGCGATTATCAACGCGGTGTTTGGGTTTCTGGTCGCGTGGATGTTGGTACGGGATCAGCTCCCCGGCAAGAAGCTGATTGACGCGATTGTCGATCTGCCGTTCGCGTTGCCGACGGCCGTGTCGGGCATCGCGTTGACGACGTTGTACGCTCCGAACGGTTGGCTTGGCCGCTGGCTCGAACCGATGGGAATCAAGACCGCGTTCTCGCCGTTGGGCGTGTTGATCGCGTTGACGTTCATCGGCTTGCCGTTCGTTGTGCGAACTTTGCAGCCGGCTCTGGAAGAACTCGAAGCGGAATCCGAAGAGGCGGCTGCGAGCTTGGGTGCGAATCGCTGGCAAACATTTCGTTACGTCATCCTGCCGGCAATCATGCCCGCTTTGCTGACCGGCTTCGCGTTGTCGTTCGCTCGCGCTTTGGGCGAGTACGGATCGGTGGTCTTCATCTCCGGCAACATGCCGATGAAGACTGAGATCACAACTTTGCTGATCGTGACCAAGCTGGAGCAATACGACACTGCGGGCGCGACTGCTATCGCCGTCGTAATGCTGGTGGCTTCGTTCGTGATCCTGTTCGCGATCAACGCTCTGCAATGGTGGACTAGCCGTGGGTATTTGAAAGCGACGTCTTGACCACAAACCCCACCGGGCTTGCCCCGGTGGCTCGCGGGCTTTTGCACTACTTTCGATTCGAGCTGAGTAGTGCAAAAGCCTGGAAACCACCGGGACAAGCCCGGTGGGGTGAGTTGCGGAGAAAATGGAACCCCAATCATGCACGCCCCAACGAAACGCATCGCTGCTGCCAGCACACAACCACAACGCCGTGCGTTGCGTGAGCCACTATGGGTGCGGGTCTTGATCCGCATTGCCAGCTTGAGCTTTCTCGGTATCTTCCTGTTGCTGCCGTTGGTGACGGTGTTTTATGAGGCTTTGCGAGAAGGCTTTGGTGCGTACCTGGCCAGCTTTCGCGATGCGGCCGCATGGTCGGCGATCAAGCTGACGTTGCTTGCGGCCGGCATTTCGTTGCCTCTGAATCTGGTCTTTGGTTTGGCGGCGGCCTGGGCGATCGCCAAGTTTGAGTTCTGGGGCAAGAATTTTCTCATCACACTGATCGACTTGCCGTTCGCGATTTCGCCGGTGATTTCTGGGTTGGTCTTCGTGCTGCTGTTTGGAGCGCAAGGTTGGCTGGGGCCGTGGATGTCGGCGCACGATTTCAAAGTGATCTTCGCCGTGCCGGGGATCGTGCTAGCGACGGTGTTCGTCACGTTTCCGTTTGTGGCTCGCGAGCTGATTCCGCTGATGCAAGAGCAAGGAACCGAAGAAGAGCAAGCCGCGCTGTCGCTCGGTGCGAACGGCTGGCAAACCTTTTGGTACGTCACGCTGCCGAACGTGCGATGGGCGCTGCTGTATGGCGTCATCCTGTCGAACGCCCGTGCGATGGGTGAGTTCGGCGCGGTGGCGGTTGTGTCGGGCAGCATCCGAGGAAAGACCAACACGATCCCGCTGCACGTCGAGGTGCTCTACAACGAATACCACTTCGTCGCCGCCTTCGCGGTGGCGTCGCTGCTGGCTCTGCTGGCGTTGGTGACACTGGTCATCAAGACGCTGCTGGAGCGAAAGATCCAACAGCAGATGGCGAACTCCACTTCTGATTTTGATGCGGAAGTAAGCAACGTGGCGGTCAAGTCGCCGGTCAATGCCGCTGTTCCTGCTCCGCATGTGTCGCTCGCCGTTTGGACGCGAGGTTTTGATTTTGAATCGGCCGTGCCGACGTAAACGGAGCCGTACCGCGACCGTCAGGGAGCGGCCACTCCCTAACGGTCGTGGTACGGAAGACGATAACCATCAAGGAGAGATGCGATGAGTCTCGAAGTTCAACATGTCAGCAAGACGTTCGGCAACTACCAAGCGTTGCGCGATGTGAATCTGAAGATCGAAGACGGCGAACTCATCACGCTGCTGGGGCCATCGGGGTCCGGCAAGACGACGCTGCTGCGCATCATGGCTGGTTTGGAAGAGCCGGATCGGAACCCGGATACGAAGATTCTGTTTCACGGCGAGGACGTCGCAACCCAAGGGGTTGGCGAGCGCCAGGTCGGTTTCGTGTTTCAACATTACGCTCTGTTTCGGCACATGTCGGTGTTGGAGAACGTGGCGTTCGGCCTAAAAGTTCGGCCGCGAGCGGAACGTCCGTCGAAGAGTGAGATTCACGAACGCGCGATGAAATTGCTGAAGCTCGTGCAATTGGATGGCTTTGCCGGCCGCTACCCGGTGCAACTTTCCGGCGGTCAACGGCAACGAGTCGCTCTCGCGCGTGCTCTCGCGATTGAGCCGAAAGTGCTGCTGCTCGACGAGCCGTTCGGAGCACTCGATGCGAAAGTCCGGCAAGGTCTGCGTGACTGGTTGCGTCGCCTGCACGATGAGATTCACGTCACGACCGTGCTGGTGACTCACGATCAAGAAGAAGCTCTCGAAGTCGCCGACCGTGTCGTCGTGATGAACAAGGCAACGGTCGAGCAAGTCGGCTCACCGGAAGAGGTCTTCCATCATCCGTCGTCGGAGTTCGTGATGGATTTTCTCGGCAGAACCAACGTATTCCATGCTCGCATCGCCAACGGCCAAGCGTGGCTCAACGATATGCCACTGGAGATGCCCGCTGGGATGAGTGGCAAAACGAACGCCGCGCACATTTACGTCCGACCGCATGAACTCGACATCGAACGGATCGCCAGCGGTCAACCGGCATTACCTGCGAGTGTGGCTCGCATCAACCCCGCGGGGGCAATTGCAAAAATCGGACTGGTTGGCACGGACGGTGCTGAAATTCAAGTCGATCTGCCGCTGGAGCGATTTGAAACTCTGCGGTTGAAACTTGGTGAGACGGTTTATGTCTCGCCGAGAAAGATGCGCGTCTTCGCACCAGAACCGGAATACGCGATTTAGTGACAGGCATGGATGCAGGAACCGAATGATGAATGCTCACCTTTCACAACTCAGCGACTCGACACGGCAGGATGCCGTGATCGGCGGTCGCGTGTTTGTCGCGATGCGCAGGCTAGAGCTGTGTTGTTGTTGCAGCTCGCCAGCGATGCGTGGCTGTTGTTGACCTCATCCTTTCACTTGCTTTGTGAAAGAGAGTGACCGCAGCACTTCACGCGGTCGCAGCTCGGTTTGATCTCTCAGACATTCAATCGTTGTCGAGAGATTTGCGAGTGAGCTGACTTTTCTTTTGACCTGACAACGACTGGTATCAGCGGTACAGAAAAAATCAAAACTTCTGCGTGTGTGGCACAGCCGTCGCATCGCAAATCACAAAATAATCCGACAGAAAACGAGTTTCAAAATGGCGACCTCTTCTTCTAAAACTAACAAGTCAGTTCGCGAAATAACGACCGCTCCAACGTTGATTGGTGGCCTCTCCGCGGAGATTCTCGAGGACGTACACGAAGACAGGGAGCTTCTCGATCGCGTCGTGGGTCATCTCCATCACAGTCGCATCCCGGTGTTTCAGAACTTGCAGATCGAGGTTCAGAACGGCGAGGTACGAGTGATCGGGACGGTGGAAACGATATTCGACAAACAATTGCTGGCTCGTTCGTTGAAGCAGGTCTCCGGTGTCAAAGTTTGGCGGTTGGATTCGGTGAAGGTTCTGCCTCCGCCGGTGTACCGCGAACCGTTGCTGCGTCGGTTGCGAGGTTTGTTGCCGTCGCATCGCACGATCGGCGTGATGGTCGCGGTGAGCGCAGCTTCGCTCCTGATGATCCTGGCTCCGTGGGCCAAGGGGAGTCATGACATCGAAACCGTGTCGGTCTCCGGGCAAGTCTTCTTCGAGGAACAACACGCTTTCGGCGCGTTCGTGACGCTGCACCCGATCGGTGGCAGCCCGCTGCTCAAAGATTTTCGGCCAGCCGGATATGTGCAGCCGAACGGACAAGTGAAGTTCAGCACGGTGAAGTCTCAGGATGGTGTGCCGCCGGGCGAGTATCTCGTCACGGTGCAGTGGAACAAATTGGTGAAGAACGGTGAGGACGCATCGCCCGGCCCCAACATTCTGCCGCAGCGATATCTCTTGCCGATGACCTCTGGTTTGAAAGTGAAAGTGGAACCGGGGCAGACCGAACTGCCTCCCTTGAAACTCACTCGTTGATCGGAACCCGAAAGACCGCTTGCTGACGCTGCATCGCGAGGCGAGTGGTCAGACCCTCGGTGGTCCGTCGTTGTTTGATCCGGCTGGTGCTGCGCCCGGAAGCTCGACCCGCTCCCGGTGTGCGCTGCGCTGGCCTTGTCTTCAAGTCTTGAGTCGGATCGGAAAGGAGTGTCTGCCATGTGTTGTTGTTAAGGCCACCAGATGCCGCCGGCTGCCATCAAGGACGTCGCCGCCGGCTGACTCCGACCACGTTGGTCGGAGCAAACACCGAGGGTTCCAGACAGACATCTGCCCCTTCAAACAACGTCTCTCTTCTTTCCCATTCAAATTCATCGAACAAAACTCAAGGACCAAAATCATGAAGAAGTTTGTTTCTCCCTCCGCTCGGATCGTGGCCGCTCGCCGCGGCTTCACGTTGATCGAACTGTTGGTGGTGATCGCCATCATCGCCGTGCTTGTCGGCTTGCTGTTGCCGGCCGTGCAAGCGGCTCGCGAGTCGGCTCGCCGCAGCCAATGCGCGAACAACCTCAAGCAAATTGGCATCGCCATCCACAGTTTCCACGACTCCAAGCAGCAATTGCCTAGCAGCGTGCGTCCGCTCCTGTCGAGTACCGTTCGCGCGGGTGTCTTTGTGCGGCTGCTGCCGTTCATCGAGCAGAGTAAATTGTGGGAGGCTTACGACACGTCGGTGACGTGGAGCGATCCTTTGAATCTGCCCGTCTCAAGCCAGCGAATCGCCACTTACGAATGCCCGACCGCGCCTAAGCACAACTACACTCAGGATCACCTTCCCGACGGATTTGTTGGCGGAACGGGGCCATGGACGGGCATCGTCGCGACCGGTGACTATGCCGGTTCGTTGGGTGTGTCGCCACAGTTGGGTGCGCTTTCGACCCCAACGGCTCTGATTGACGCGAGCACCTCGACAGTGTCGGCCGGTGCGGTGATTACGAATGGATTCTTGCCGAAGAACTCCAAGTTGACTCTCAGCGACATTCCGGACGGCGTCAGCAATACCGTTGCCGTTTGGGAATCGGGAGCACGTCCCTTCGTCTATCGAGGCCGTGGCCAGATTGCCAGTGGGGACAACCTCACCAATCACCATACGAATGCGGGGGGTTGGGTGCGTCCGGCGTCGGACATCCTGCTCTCCGGATCGTCGAAAGACGGCACGCTGATCCCGGCGACGACGCAAGCGGGGACGTTCCTGAATCGGACAAATGGCTATGACCATGCCACCGAGACCTACAGCGGAACTGGATTCCCCGCTCCGTATGGAACCCAGGGCCAGCGCGCATAACTGGGTAATCTAGGGCGACTTGCGCTCTTTCTGTTTGTATGGTATCTCTGTCTCCTGGAATATGTCTGCGTGAGTTCTCTGGTCGTGTGACTATGGGCTGGAGCGCAGGAGTCCAGACCA
>JAPLNX010000050.1 GCA_026400935.1 Planctomycetia bacterium
GGACCTACACCGGCAAACCGACACAATCGCAGCCCGTAGCTCGGTTCTGCCCACCGCACCGGCGCATCACCCGCACCACAAAAATCCAACAAGCCGCACTCCAAATCTAATGGCAGGTTATTTCTTGGTCGTGGCACTAGGCCGCTTCGGATCGGTCAGTTGAGCGAGCGCTGTCTGCAACGCTCCATCAATGTTCGTGCTGCCTCCGGCGTAGAGGCCGTCCACAAAACCGGTCGCTGCTTTGATGGTCCCTTCGTCTGCTCGCTGCAATTCTGGGCGAAAACTCTCGACCGCCGAGTCGTATACCACGAGGTTGAAATTGTCTTCCGGCTTCAACTGTTGCAGCAAAAATTTCAACGCACCGCGAGCTTGTTCGAACTTCTGCCCAGTCATGCTGCCGCTGCGATCGACGACAAAGACCACCGTTTTCGGCAGCGGTTTTGCGTCGGGCTTCACATCCGGGCTAGCGAGCATCAGGAAGAAGCCGTCTTCGGAATCTTTGGGGCGATAGGTGATCACATTCATGCCGACAGCTCCGCGATCAGTTCCGAAGAGCAAACGGAAATCGTCGGGGTTCGAGACATTAGCCAATGAGAGTTTGCAGACGGCATGAGTCCCATCGGGCCGAGTGAGTTCAATCGCGTGCGTAGGGCTTTAGACCGCTTTGAGAGGGGCGGATGTTTCAACTCGCACTGCGATGTTGAGCGTTTCGATCGGATGCTGTGCATGCTTGTGAGTGCCGATCGGGAGCAGCAGATCAACGAGTCCGTTCTCACTACGGAGCAACTGCGAGTAGCGAATCTCGACGCGCCGTTCGGCATTCGGCGGAACCGGGAAGACGCTCGTTTGAAACAACCCTTGGCCGAGATATTCGAGTAACGCTGGGTCTTTGCGTTGCCGCACGATCGACTCGTAGACGGCGCGGGCTTCGTCCTTCTTCATCAGCTTGCCCACGAGTTCTTTGCCGTCAACCAGCAACGTGAGCTGACTGACCGCCGCATTCTCTGGCATCGGAAAGAGAAGCTGTGCTTCGAGCACTTGGCTGCTGACATTCTGAAAGACCTGCGACAACTGCACCGTCGCGATCTGGTCTTTCACCGAGACCTGCATATCGACCGAACGGACTTTGTAAGCCGATGGCTGCAATGCCGGTCGCGATGTCGTCCCCGGATGTGGCAATCGAGTCACTCGCGATCCATGTTCGACGATCAACACTTGAGCAACGACGAGATTTGGTAAGAACCAAGTAACCGCAGCGAGCAAAACAGTCCACAGGTTTCGAGTCATGACGATCGTTCCTCAATCATTGATTTCGTTTCGAGAACCGCGTGTCGAGAGGCCGTAGAGCAGGCGGTTTGGCTGCTTCTGCTTCACCAAGATGCCCCATCACAGGCGAGCCACCTGAGCTACGGTCGTGTGCAGCCAGGTGGCCGGTTCGACAACAGACCGCGACCAACAGTTCCCAATGTTTTGGAAAAAGCTGCTGCTTGTTGGTGCGGAGAAGCAGGTCTACACTCGCGCCGGTATTTGACAAGACCAACTTGAATCAGATTGGGAGCAGCACGACGTGGAGATTTCGGTGAATGGAGAGCCTCGGGAAGTGGAGGTGGGATGCACGGTTGCGATGTTGTTGGATCAACTCAAGCTTCAGCCGCGCTATTTGGCCGTGGAGCGAAATCAACAGCTTGTGCCACGCACGACTCACGCGGGCTGCCATCTTCATCCGGGAGATTGCATCGAGATCGTGACGCTGGTTGGCGGTGGTTGATGCTGATTGGCCCATCGCGTTGAAACCCAACACCGCACAAACCCATCTTGTCACTCTTTCCAAGCTGTGCCAGACTCCCCCGCGTTGCTGGTTCGCCACGCGAGGATTGCTCGTCGCGGCATTTGAGGTTTCGTCGTTACGCACGTTGAGGTTGCTGATGACTCGCTGGTTCACAACTACTGTCGTGTTGCTGGGATTCTTGACCTTCGCTTTCGAGCGTCCGGCGAGCGCTCAAGGTGTCATTTGGAAACTGCCAGAAGATGGCATGTGGGTTCGCTACGAAGGAACCTACAAGCAAATTGAGACGCGAGCGAGCAGCGGGCAAGCGGACCTCGAAATCGAATGGATTCAACACCTGACGATCAAATCAGTCGGCAAGCAAGAGGCAGAATACGAAGGGAAGACAGTGCCGTGCCGTTGGCTCGAAATCAAAGTTCAAACAGGTAAGAAGAGCGAAGCGGGTATCAACCCCGGCCCTGTCGGACAGACGATTTACAAGGTTCTTATTCCAGAACATCGCGTGGTCGGCAAGCTGGAAGATGAGGAAACGATTCCGGTTTCTTACCTGTCGATAGTCAAGGGCTTCCGCAAAGAGGGAGCGAAGGCGATCGAGTCGCTCGCAGGTTCGGTGCTGCAGATTTACCCGAAGATCGCACTGATCCGACATTACACAACACTTGAAAAAGATGGCGATGCAGAAAACCTCGATCTGACAACTGGTGCTGTCTCCGCTCAAAAGTGGAAGGGAAAGCACGAGGCGGAGAATTTGGAAAATCACACGATCCAAGAAGCGGAATTGTGGCGTAGTGACGATACGCCGTACGGCCTGGCTCAGTGGTCGGTGAAGATCACAATGGAACGTAAGAACGATAAAGAACCAAGATCGTCATTCAAACAAGTTTGCCAAACGCTCGTGGAAATGAAGCAGTTGGAAACCGGAACCGATGCGAAGAGTGAACTGGAATCGCAGTAATGCGGGTAAGCCGCTTTGCGTGACAGCTACGTAAAAGCTGAGTGGGTCAGAAGCCCGGCGTGTTATCGCGTCGGGCTTCTCTTTTTCGTAGGCGGCTCTTGTTCGCGAGCTTCTCGCGATTTGAACTTTCGCCCTGTCGTCAACGAGTCAGGGACGCCATGGGGATATTTTTCGCTCAGCCACGCTTCAATCTGTGCTTGGCGATGCTCTGGGTAAGGGTGCGATGACATCCATTCGGGCTGTCGATTTCCCTTCGAAGCATCGGCGAGTACTTTCATGACGCCGAGCATCTGTGATGGATCGAAGCCTGATGCAGACATTGCTTCCAGCCCGAATTGATCCGACTGCGATTCGTCGCCGCGACCGTACTTCAGTTGCACCATCGAATTGACCATTCCAGCGATTGCCTGATTCGTACGTCCTGAACTTCGTTCGTCACTGCTTGCAACGCCGACAGCGGTCACGAGTAATTGGCCCAACTCCCCTTTCGCCATGTGCTGCGCGCCGTGCCGATGAATCACATGGCCAATTTCGTGCCCGAGTACTCCGGCGAGCTGTGCCTCGTTTTGAAGCCGAGTTAACAAACCGACTGTGATGAAAACTTGCCCGCCCGGCAGCGCGAAAGCATTTACCATTTCGGGATCACGCAGCAAGTGAAACTGAAATTTGTACGGACTCTTTCGAGCGGCACTCTTGGCAACCAACAGCTCGCCCACCTCCCGGACCAAAACTCCCGACTTCGAATTTGGATCGAACTCGCCACCCATTTGCCGGGCCATCGACGGAGCCGATTGCAGTCCGAGCGAAATCTCATCAGACACCGACAGTGCAACATGCTGCTTTTCGCCAGTGACTGGATTCACCTGACTGCTGCCGAAATACCGAATCAGCGTTCCCACAACGATGATTCCAGCAATGATCCACTGTGGCCGAAGCTGAAAGCCGCCGCGATTATTTGAATATCCGTAAGACATGATTTTGATTCCCAATCACAAAAGTTGGCGTTGTGCCATACGTTGGAAGTGTCCGTTGGCCGCCATCAGTTCGTCAAACGTGCCGCTTTGTCAGACTCGACCTTCGGCGATCACGTAGATGCGATCGGCATCTCATATGGTGCTGTGTCGATGGGAGTTGACGTTCTTATCGTGTTGTGCTCAGCCGTTCGTCGATCCATTCGGCATCGACGAATTGCTTGAGCAGCCAGCGCATCGTTTGATCGACTCGTGGATCAGATGTTGGTTCACCGGGGTATTCCATGCCGAGCGAGACCAGTCGGAAACCATCGGTTGTGAGCGACCACGGCCATTGATCACGCTGAGCGACTTCGTTGACCCGAGTCATCAGGCGGAACGACCAGACGGTTCCGAAGAGATTGCGATAGTCCTGCCAGACTTTATCCCATCCGGTTGCATTCGATTGCCGAGAGACCGCTTTCGCGGTCGCCATCCAAAACACGAGCAATGAAATCGTGAGATAAGAATAGACCGGCTCGCGCGGAAGCCGGTTATGGCCAAACGTGCCATTGAAGGCCCAGACGACTACGCTCCAAGTGACAATCCACACGATTGCCGGTCGAGTGAAGCGCGTTCCGACAAAGTTACCTGCCCCCATAATGAGCACGAGCGCGAACGTGATCAGTGAGGGAGTTTCGAGTTCCAAACGTTGTCCGTTCCAGCAGCGTCGGCATTGCACAATCGCTGGCCATTCCAGCACTGCAATCAGCGGCAACAAGACGAACAAACTCCAGTCCATGATCCGTCCGCGACGAGCGCCGAGGACAGCGATCAGCGGACAGAGTGCGCTGATCGCTGTCAGATACCAAAGTTGGTCAACGATGCCGGGGCCAACGATCTTACCCAGCGAGGGGCCAGCAAATGTTCTGGCGATCGACGCAACCGTTGCGATCGTCAGACTCGTTTGAAACCAGAGGCTCCAACAGGCGGCGGCAGTGAGAGAAGTGCATCGGACTTTTCGCGTCAGACGCAAAAAGCCAAGCCAACCGATTACAACGGTAAGCGTCAACATTGTTCCTAAGAGTATGTCCGGCATAGTTGTTTCGTCCGCTGGTGTGCTCGGTCGGCAGATTCGCCACATGTGACATTTTCTCCGGCGGTTTCTGCGAACCCAAGCCAAGACGTCAGGTTGGCGACGGAGTGTTGCATAGGTTTGCCGATTTGATGGGCAGTGACCACCGAGTCCCAGTGAGCCCACATCAACTCTCGTCGCTTCTACGGGTGAGTCGCCCGGTTGCGATTATGGAGCTCACGACAAGTCAGACACGTTCTTGAGGAGATGCCGGAATGAAGTGGATTACATGTGTTGCTCTGTTGTTCGGCGTCGCTGGCACGGCGGACGCTGGGCTGTTTAGCCATCGTAGCTGTTGCGCACCAGCCCCAACCTGCTGTGCACCAGCGCCATCTTGTGCGGCCCCTTGTGCGAAGGGCTGTGCCCCGACCTGTGCCGCTCCTGCGGCTTGTGCTCCTGCCGCATGTGCTCCGAGCTGTGCAGCTCCTAGCAACTGCTGCCCGAAGGCGTGTGCTCCTAGCTGCGCCGCTCCTGCTGGATGTGCTCCAGCCGGTTGTGCTCCGACCTGCGCCGCTCCTGCGGCTTGCGGCCCGGCCTGTGCGCCAAGCTGTGCGGCTCCTTCGAATTGCTGCAACAACGGTTGCAATAGCTGCTGCAAGAGCCGCTGCTGCAAACTCCCTAAGTGCCACATGCCGAAGATCTGCTTGCCTAAGTGCCACATGCCTAAGTGTCACATGCCTAAGTTGCGCTGCTGCAAGAGCAGCTGTGGCAACGGCTGCGGCAACGGCTGCAACAGCTGTGCTCCGACATGTGCCGCTCCGGCTGCATGTGCTCCGAGCTGTGCCGCTCCGGCTGGCTGTGCTCCGACCTGTGCTGCTCCTGGCCATTGATCTGTGCTAATCCTGAAGTGCGAAACTTCGCCGCACCGCGAATCGAAACACTTCCACTTGTTTCTTTGGCTCCGCAAAACGTGAGTACTCGTCCGGGGGACGTGCCTTTCCCCCGGACAACTCTCACCTCCCGGAGGCCGACAATTCGATTGCCTTCTTCCTCGGAAATTCTCCGAGTCCTAAGACCCTGGAACTTCTTCCTGGATTAATTCTGTTTAACTCGCTCTTCACTCTTCGGAGCCCAGAGCCGAACGTTCAAACAAAGAGGCCGACTGCGTACAGCCGCAGTCGGCCTTTCTTCGTTTTTGTCAGTATTCACGCTTTAGGTGAATGACGTCGTTCATCTGCTTCGTCTTGAGCCGTTCCGCTGGGTGGCCTATACCTAGCTCACGTTTCGGGTGGCCTGATGCGGGCTTCATACGGAGCCTCGACAAGTCGGTGGACCACGGATGTCGTGCGTTTTTTTGGCGACGATGGCGAAACTGTGATTGAAGCAGCCGCTGTTTAAGGCGGATCATTCAAGGATTGAAGGACGATGCGCTACATCATTGGTTGTTTCTGTTCGGCGGTTTTGGGCGGTTTTGTGGCCCTCTCGTTTCACCAAACTCAATGGCTCATGCCTGCGGATGCGGAAGAACGAGGTGTGTCGGAGAAGTCAGAGAAAACGGTGACTCGCGCCTCCTTCTCGATCGAAGAGAATCGGACGTTCGCACCGACAAACTTGCCGCCGGTCTATAACCGCGAAGGACTGACTCCGGACGAATCGGTCAACGTGGCGGTTTACGAGGCGATCAACAAGAGCGTTGTGAACATCAATACGAAGAGCACTCATTCGGCGGCACTGATTTTCGACGTCCACGCCGAAGGGACTGGCTCCGGCTCGATCATCGACAAGTTGGGGCACGTGGTCACCAACTTTCATGTGATCGCCGATGCGAACGACGTCGTGGTGACGTTGTATGACGGCAAACAATACGACGCTTCGTTCGTCGGCGCGGACCCAGAGAACGATTGCGCGGTTATTCGCATCAAAGCTCCGCCAGATATGCTGCATCCGGTGGCGCTCGGTGATTCCAACAAGCTGCGAGTCGGCATGCGCTGCTTTGCGATCGGTAATCCATTTGGGCTTGAGCGAACGCTGACATCCGGCGTCATTTCCAGTCTTGACCGCTCATTGCAAATTCGTGGCAACCGCTCGGTCAAACAAATCATCCAGATTGACGCGTCGATCAATCCAGGCAACTCCGGTGGCCCGTTGCTCGACACACACGGTCGGCTGATCGGCATTAACACAGCGATCGCCAGTAAGACCGGACAAAGCGCGGGTGTCGGCTTTGCGATACCCGCGAGTCTCGTGGCTCGCATCGTTCCCGAATTGATCCGTCTCGGCAAAGTGATTCGACCAGAGATCGGAGTGCGGTTGTTTGAAACGGAAAAAGGTTTGATGGTCGCTCAACTACAACCGAACGGACCTGCTGAACGAGCGGGTTTGAAAGGCCCCAAAGTAATTCGCAAACGAACCGGGCCGTTCGTTGTCGAGCGCGCCGACCGCGATGCTGCCGACTTGATCGTGTCTGTTGATGGTGACGATGTGAAAACTCAGGATGACTTCCTCTCGTTGATCGAAAGAAAACATCCCGGTGATCAAGTCACGCTGACCATCATCCGTGAAGGCCGACGAACCAACGTCCCCGTCACGCTTGGCGGGCCATCAGAAAAGTAGCCCAGACAGCGTCCAATGCCGATCGGTTGTTTGCCTCACCGCTGATTCCGGAAGGTTGATTTCGCGAGCCAACTCACGGACTTCGGACAACGTCAGCGCGGCTTGCAGCGAGTCTTGAAACATCTGCTGTGAGTGAGCGTTTTCTTGCCCTGCATACGTTGCGACCAGTTGGTTCACTTCGGCCGTGGTGTTTGGACGCAGTAAGTCGCGAACAAACAACACTCCCCCAACAGACAGAACTCGCGCCATCTCCACAAACACCGCTCGTGGCTCGGGGATGTGATGCACGATGCTGTTGGAAATGACCGCATCAAATGACCGATTCGCGTAGGGCATTTGTTTGGCGTCAATCAGCTCCACTTGAATGCGGCGCACAACGTCCGCTCGAGCAATGTTCAACTCCGCGAGTTTGAGCATCTCGCTGGCGAGATCAATCGCCGTGACCTGACAAGTGACTGGACGGCGGCAAAGCTCGATCGGAATCTGCGCCGTCCCAGTGCCAACATCCAGAACGCTCAGCGGCATCAACGCGTCGATCAAGCGAGCCTTCAAAGGAATTTCGCTAAAAAACTCGATGAAATCATCCACAAAACGGCGATTAACCGCCTCATGATTCATGGAGTCGTAGTCGCAGGCTTCTTCACGAGTATCCATCACTTCGGGTTCAAGTTTTCGCGTCAGCATCACATTGACTTTCGGAAACAGAATTCAGCAACAGTGTCATTGCGGCAACGGTGCCATCACGAGCCCGCGTCATTCTTCGCTCGTGCGAGAATCACCGTCAACAAATCACGCTTTCATTTGAGAAACGGAACAGCCGCCGTCAGACTCTCCTACACCATAAAGTGGCCCATCACACTTCGTAAGGAGTTTCCATGAAACAGCGAAATCGACGAGCCGTATTGATGTGTCTTTCGCTCACAGTTTTGCTCGGCCTGTCCGGCTGGGCGGTCGGTTGGTTCAAGCCGACGGAGACGGTCATCACCGAGATCGCTCCCGGCGTCTTCTTCCGCAAGATGGAGACCGAACCCAAATTCCTCGGCAGCAATCAAGGCTGGGTGATCTTCGAGGATTTTGTTTTGGTCATCGAAGCCAGCTTCCCGAAGCAGGCGGAGGAGGTCATCAAGGAAATCCGCAAGACGACCAACAAGCCGATTCGTTACGTCTTCGACACGCACTATCACGGCGACCACGCCGACGGAAATCCGATCTTCGTCAACATCGGAGCCGCCCCGGTCGCCTCCGAAAACAGCAAGATCCTCTTCGAGACCAAAGGGCGCGCCGGCTTCGAGAAAGCTCAAAAGGACAACCCCACGGAGTTCGGTCACGGCACGCTGAAGTACGCTCCCGCCTCGCTGTATTTCCCGACGAAGCTGGTCATCGACGACGGCACCCAGCGCGTCGAACTGATCCATCTCGGTCACGCTCACACGGCGGGAGACGCGGTTGCCTGGTTGCCCAAGCACGGCATCGTCTTCACCGGCGATGCCTGCGTGAACGGCGCGTTCAACTACACCGGCGACTCGAACACCGAAAGCTGGATCGGCGTGCTCACGAAGCTGCAAGACTTGCCCATCAAAGTGATCTGCCCCGGCCACGGCGAGATGACCGGCAAGGAATTACTCGACAAACAAAAACGCTGGTTCGTCGATCTCCGCGAGGCGATTCAAAAGATGATCGACAACGGCAAATCGCTCGACGAGATCAAGCAACAAATTGACTTGCCGTTCTACAAAGAATGGACCGGCGTGGACGCGAAGACCCGCGTGGAGAATGTCGAACACATTTACGGTGAGCTGACGAAGAAGAAGGCCGGGTAACGAAGACTTCGTGATCGGGTGTGAGAATTTGATGGAAAGCATGCGAATCATGAAACGCATCAGGCGCATCAGGCCCATCAGTCCCCTGATTCCCATTCATCCCATTTCTCAGTGCTCCCACGGAGGCACCATGTCACTGCCAAAACTTGACCGTCGTGAATTTTGGAGTCTGTTCGTGTTGCTTGCGGTTGTCGGTCATTCGACATCACACGCCGACGACCCTCGACCGAAAGTGACGTCGCCGCGAGCGACCTCCGGTGACACGGCCGTCGAACCGAATTGGGACGAGCGGGTGACGATCTCGGTCGGCAACACGGAGGGCGATCTGATTGGTTCGACCGAGAAGGTGTTGCAAGCGGCGGTGGATTCGGTCGCCCGACTCGGCGGCGGGACGGTCAAGGTGTTGCCGGGGACATATCGGCTGCGGAACTCTGTTTATCTCGCGTCGAAGGTGCGGATCGTCGGCAGCGGGGCGGAGTCGGTGTTGATCAAAGAGCCGTCGGCGAAGACGAAGCTCGCCGCCGATTCCGATTGGTATGACCAAGAAGTGACGCTCGAAGAGGCGAAGGATTTTCGCGTCGGTGACGGAGTCGTGATTCGTTGCAAGAATCCGCACAACGGCGGGCCGACGGTGCTCAAGCGAACGTTGGTCGCTCGCACGGGAAAACGATTCAAGCTGGATCGAGCGTTGCGCGAAAACGTTTGGTCGGGGGGCGAGCCGACAATCGCGACGTCGTTTCCGTTGATCAGCGGCGAGTTCCTCAGCGATTGCGCGATCGAGAGCATCACGCTCGACGGCAACAAAGAAAAGAACGATCACTTCGATGGGAATTACTCCGGCTGCATCTTCTTGCAGGACTGCAACCGGATCACGATGCGCGGCGTTGAGGCACGCAACAACAACGGCGACGGCATCAGTTGGCAGATCTGTCACGACGTCGTCGTCGAGAATTGTCATAGCCACGACAACGCGGACCTCGGCCTGCATCCGGGGTCCGGGTCGCAGCGACCGCTGATCCGCGGGAACCGCATCGAGCGTTGTGGCATCGGCATCTTCTTTTGCTGGGGCGTGAAGTACGGCCTCGCCGAGAAGAACGTGATTGAAGGGATTCGTACGGCTGGGATCTCGATCGGACATCGCGACACCGACAATCTCGTGCGCGATAACGTCATCCGCGACAGCGGCGTCGCCGGAGTCCTCTTCCGCCCCGAACGTGGCCCGTCGTTCGCCGGACATCGCAACCGGATCGAACGCAACGAGATCGTCAACAGCGGTGGCGACGAAGGGGTCGGCATCGACATTCAAGGTGGGACCGAGTCCATCGAACTGATCGATAACCGCGTCATCGAAAAGCGAGGAGCCTCGAAGCGCGTCGGGATCAAGCTGGGAACCGACACGAAGAACATCCGCTTGAATAACAATCAAACCGATGGTTTCGCCGTTCCGGCATCGGTCGTCGATTTGCGAAAAGAACAGGCGACGGTGAAGTAGAATCTCACACGCAAAACAACGGCTTCGGCTGCCTGCAAAGCCTCATACATTTTCAAAGCTGTGATTACACCACGAGGTCCAGACCACTCTTCACGATTTCGTCTTCCACTTTCAATGCACGAGAATTCGCTGTGTAGTCCCGGCTCGTGTTGACTAAGCGGACCATCTCGGTGGTGGAGTCCACGTTGGATTGCTCCAGGCTACCTTGCGAGATCAGCCCCAAACCGCTTGTGCCAGGCTGATTAGTCACCGGCAAACCGGAACTATCGGTCGCCAGGAAGCGGTTACTTCCCATTGGCCTAAGACCTTGTGGGTTCACAAAGTTTGTTAGCCGGAGTTGTCCCAACACAATCGGTGTATCTGGTGACGAGGCAGTCAGGACGGAGACGGTGCCGTCGGCTGTGATTTTGGTGTCGAGTACGTCTGGCGGAAACGTGATTGGCGGCTGCACGGCGAGACCATCAGTGCTGACCAGTTGCCCGATCGCATTGAGATGAAACGACCCATCGCGAGTGTACTGCGTTGTCCCTGTAGAACTAAGTAATGCAAAGTAGCCGTTGCCTTGGACGGAGAGGTCCAAGTCATTGCCGGTGAGCGGCGTTTTTCCTTGGGAAAAATCGCGGTCGGTCGTGCCGACTTGAACTCCCTTGCCAAGTTGGCTCCCCAGCGGGCCGAGGTACGAAAAGTCTTGAAAGATCGTGCGACGGCTCTTGAAGCCATTCGTATTGATGTTTGCCAGATTCCCAGCCGACGTGTCTAACGACGACTGAAATGCCTGCAAAGCGCCAGTCGATGAGCTGATTCCTGTCAGCACGATAGCCATTCCGTGGAAGAGAGCACTGCCGTCCGTTGCCTGAGATCACGATCGTGATTCTGGATCATCGTCGAACCGATCTGCCCGGCAACTTGCGTTTCTTCGTGCGAGTAGGCACGTGAGGCATAACCGGCAGGCTCAAATGGCTGGTAGCATGAGTTCGGATCCTCGTTTCCTTATCATGAGTTCGCCGATGGTCAGCAGATTTCACCCCTTCACCGTGCAATGAGGCAGGCTCCGTCATGACCCACAAACTCTCACGTCGTCAATTCGTTCAAGCCGCTGCGGCCGCTGGCATTGGCCTTCCCACAATTTTGCCATCGGGAATCTTGGCAGGACCGTCCCCCAACGAGCGATTGTCATTCGCGTGCATTGGGATGGGGGGCCAGATGCGGGGTTACTTGATCCCGGAACTCGGCAAGATCGATCAGCAGATCGTCGCCATTTGCGATGTCGATCAACGGCAGCGTGAGAGTGCTCTGCAAGTGAAGGGGCTGACCAATGCCAAGGCGTATCACGATTACCGCGAGTTGCTCGAAAAGGAGACCGGCGTTGATGCGGTGATCATTGCCACGCCGGATCATTGGCATGTCTCGATTTGCCAAGCGGCGTTGCAGGCCGGCAAGCATGTTTATTGCGAGAAGCCCCTGGCCCATTCCGTTGCCGAGTGTCGCGCGTTGGAGAAGTTGGCAAAGAGTCACCCCAAGCTGAGACCGGGAATCAAGGCTGTTCGACCGAGGGCTTTCGGCGGAGCTTTGAAGTCATCCAATCCGGCCTGCTGGGGAACATCACCGAGGTCCATGTTTGGCATCCAGGCCATGCGTGGCCCAACGGTGTCGATCGTCCGGCCACGAGCGACCCGATTCCCGAAGGACTCGATTGGGAGTTCTGGTTGGGGAAGGCTCCGGCGCGTCCCTACAACAACGAGATCTATCACCCCGGCAAGTGGCGTGGCTGGTACGACTTCGGGGGCGGTTCGATGGCCGACTTCTGTTGCCACGGTTTTCAGTTGGCGTATCGAGCCCTCGAACTCGACGCCCCCACGCGCATCGAAGCGACGGGCGATGACCTGGGACACGAGTCGTTCCCGACTCGCTGCACAGCGACGTTCGAGTTCCCCGCCAAAGGGAAGCGCGGGCCGGTCAAACTCGTCTTTTACTCCGGCGACAAACATGTGCCGCCCGAGCAGGTCTCTCAAGGTCCAGTCGGTTCGACGGGCTGCTTGATCGTGGGTAGCGAAGGGACACTCTCAGCCGGACTGTGGAATACCGACTGCAACATTCGCTTGAAGGGAGCGAGCGGCTTTCAAGGAGCCAATCAGCCAGAGATCGCAAAGATCCCGAAGACCCAACCGCGGATCGATACCGAGGTGCTCAAGTGGGATCCGAAGCGCGCGGCGAAAGGGGAGCGTCCGCGTTGGAGCCAAGTGAATAACTCGCACATGTTCGAGTGGGCGTTGGCCTGTGCCGGAGATGCGAAGTCGTACTCGCCGTTCGAAATCGGAGCCCGCATCACCGAAGTCGGAATGCTCGGCGTGCTGGCGTTGCGGATGCAAAAACCAATCGTTTGGGATGCGGAGAAACGCCAAGCGGTCGGTATGCCCGAAGCCGATGCGATCATCGATCCGAAGCCCTCGACCGACAAGTATCTGCCGCGCTAGCGACCGGCGACAGCCAGGACTCTGCTGTGACGAAAAGACCGGAAGCCAATGGGATTGATGGGGAAATTCGGAATCATGTGATTCTGAAAACAGGAGTCACATCGCGAGAACCATAATTCACATTCTTCCCATCAATCCCAGTCCAGTAACCGCCTGTAAAACAGCCAAGCGACCCACCAAACCTCTCCAACCATCTGAAAGGTCCTCACACCGTGAAGCTTTCCCAAGTGGGCACTCCCCTTTGTCTTCTTGCTTGTCTTTGGCTGATCGCCGCTACTGAAACCCGGGCTGCCGAAGAACTGCCGACAGTTTCCGCGCCCTCACGACTGCATTGGATTTGGTCGGGCCAAGCAGAGGGCAAAGCGGAGAAGGTGATGTTCGAGAAAGTCTTCACGCTTGCGAAGAAGCCGTCGGGAGGTCGCATTCGTGTGATGTCCAACGCGGGCTGCACGGTTTCAGTGAATGGCGAGGCGGTCGGTGAGCACAACGATCTGAAGCGGGCGAAGGACTTGCCACTGAAGAATCAGCTTGTTGAAGGGGAGAACAAACTCCGCATCGAAGCCAAGCGGGGAACGAATCTGGATGCTTTGGTGATGACGATGTTCGTCACCGAAACGGACGGCGTGCGGCGACGATTGGAGACTGACGGCTCATGGCAAGTCGTCGATAAAGACGGTGACAAGGGAGTCGCGGCGAAGGAACTGCACTCGTATGCCAAGTCGCCTTGGGGCGATGTGTTTGCGGAGTTGCGGCCTTCGGTGACCAAGCCGGAAGCGATCAAGGTCCCCGAAGGTTTCCAGGTCGAACTGCTGCATGCGCTCGATGAAGCGGAAGGCTCCTGGGTCGCAATGTGCGTCGATGGCAAAGGGCGGCTGATCGCCTCCGACGCCGGAGGCCAGATGGTGCGGATCACTCCGCCGCCGATTGGTGGTGACGTGAAGCTGATGAAGATGGAGCCGATTGCGTTGCCGGTCGGTCATGCGAACGGGCTGCTGTGGGCGTTCGACAGCCTGTATGTCATGGTCTGTCAGGAAGGGGTTTATGAAGCGGGCTCCGGCGTCTATCGAGTGCGCGACACCGACGGCGACGATGTGCTTGATAAGGTCGAACTGCTGCGCAAGATTCATGGCAGCGGCGATCACGGGCCGCATGCGTTGTTGCTCTCGCCGGACGGGAAGTCGATCACGGTGGTCTGCGGCAACTCAACGCGCCTGACCGAGATTCAGC
>JAPLNX010000491.1 GCA_026400935.1 Planctomycetia bacterium
CCTACACCGGCAAACCGACACAATCGCAGCCCGTAGCTCGGTTCTGCCCACCGCACCGGCGCATCACCCGCACCACAAAAATCCAACAAGCCGCACTCCAAATCTAATGGCAGGTTATTTCTTGGTCGTGGCACTAGCGCTGAATCAGAATCCCAATCCTTCGCCGTTCAGGGCCGCAGTTCCCACCGTTCCGTCCTTAATGTCGAACATACTGGGGAACAGCTTGGCACACGACTTGTTGCCTGCCGGGCAGTATTGCCGACTGTTTCCTTCGATCGCGGCGACGGTCGGAATGCGAGCGGCCAAGCTGGCCGAATGCAGGAACGAGAAGCCAGGACAGGAGAGGTCTTGCACGCAAAGGAACATGCCGAGCTTCTGAGCCGCAGCAGCAAGGATCAACGAATCCGACTGACCTTTGCAGGCTTTGAGCGCCACTCCGGTGTAACCCATCTCGCGACCGATCAGCAGTGCTTCGTAATCGACTAATCCTTCGTCCAAAACCACCGGCTTCAGCTTTGAGACTTCGTGCAGCTTGAGTTCCGGATGATCTTTCAGATGTCGGCTCGTCGGCTGTTCGATGTATTGAATGCGATCGTAGGCTGCGGTGGAGCCAGCTTTGATCTTCTTCAAGAACTCCAAAACGTATGCCACGTCTTGGCACTTCTCGTTGAAGTCGGTCGAGTAAACCCACTCGGTGCAACCGCGCTTGGCTTGAGTCTCGGCGGTGATGCGATCAATATCCAAAACGCGCTGCACGTCCCATTCGAGATCATCGCCATTGAGCTTGATCTTCAAATGCGTCAAGCCATTTGCATTGATCCATTGTGGCAGTGTTTCGGGCAAGCCGTCCTTAATTGGCTTGGTGATATCCGCGTCGGTGAGCGGGTCGATCGCTCCGACCAAGTGATACAGCGGCATGCGAGCTTTGGGCTCACGCAGCGTGTACTTGTCGAGATATTCCCCTTTGAACTGCTTATCGAGGTATTCCGACAGGTCGTGATTTAGGAATTGTTTCGACAGCGCGTTATAGCTGTTGACGTGATTGACTCGACCGAAGCCGTCGTGAATCGCCGCATCGATTGGACTGGCCGCGACGAGTTCCGCCAGTTCCGGCATCAATTCCGGAAGTTTCTGCTCCTGTGGAATCGTCTTGCCGAGGTGCGTGTATTCGCCGGAGATGTGATGCACGATGTCAAATGGATCGGAGTAATCCGGGAACAATGTTGCGAGATCGCAGACTCGTTCAGCAAACGTGCTCATTGCCTTTTCGGCTTGAGCCGTGGTGACTTGGTCTGAAGGCCAAGCCCAGACGTTGCCGACGGGCATACTGCCGATACCTGTCGCGTGTTTCCCTGCTTTGGTCTCGACCTCCACTTGCACATTGATGAGGAAGGTCTTGTCGATCACCCGTCCTCCGAATTTCAGAGGTGCTCGGAACGTGATCGGCTCGAACGCACAAAAGGCGTCCTTAATGCGAATGTCGGTGTTCTTGGGCATGCCCGTGTTTTGTACTTTGGGTAGGCGAGTTGGCGGAAAAACCGGGAACGCCTCAACGAATCGAAGCGAGCCCGGAAACAGTGTCGGGGAGCTTAGCTGGCTGAATTCCAGGCATCAAGAAGCGTGGCAAAAGGAGCTGTGCCGTCCGACCGGGTCCGGAGACCCGGCCGGACGGCACAGCCGACAAACGGCCTACTATTTCGCGAGTTCATGCACGACCTGAACGATGCGGTCTTCGAGCCCTGCTTTCCATTTGGACGGCTGCATGTAGACGATCATTGACGAATCCCCTTCGTAGCCTCCTTCGGTCAGCACTCGCTCTGACGGAATGTAGGCCATGACGTCGTTGGCATAGCCAGTGATCCATGTCTTGCCAACACCAAGCTCCTTCTTCAAACGAAGCGAGTAATCCACGACCACTTCGCCACCAAGCGTGACCCACGTCACGCCTCCAGTCCCGAGCTTCCAGACTTGGATCGGATAGGCATACGTCGGTGACAGCGGCTTGCCTGCTTCGACATCTTTCAGAAAGAGCTGCGCGCGGGTCCGCTGATAACGGTCACTCGACTTGGCTGTCTGCACGAGTTCTTCGCGCGACGGAATCGACGAGAACTCCAAGTCGATCTCGCGAAAGCGACTTTGCACCGCTCCGCTCACGGGTGACATCTCGCTCGCAATGACTTCATCAACTGACAGAGCCAGCATCCGGCCGTATTGCTCCGCGAGTTCCACTTTGCGACGCGGCAGCGGGTTTTGGTCCGCTCCGCAGCCGCTGAAGAAGAGCGCCGTCACACCGGGATGACGTTCTTCCAAATACAACTGCGCGAAACCGGCGTAATCGCCACACCACTGATAGAAACCGAGCACCGTGTTGTGGCACGCGTATCCGAATACGACCCCTCGAAGCTTTGAGCCATCTTCGGAAAGGACTCGCAATACCGGGACTTCGTGATCGATCGGACCGGTGCCGATCGGTGGTCGGCGGTTTGAGGCGAAACCGCATTTGCCGATGCTCGTCGCGATTCGAGCGGGCTGAAGATCGGCTACTGCCGCGTTGATTGCGTCGCTCACGCGCGCGTCGAGCCACTTCTGATATTCAATGACTTGTTTCCAGTCCTCTTCCTTCATGTCGAGCATATGTGTCAGCGATTGATCGAGTGCTGGCCCGCAATGCGTGTGTGAGCAGCAAAACATCAAGTCGGCTCGTTCGAGTTTGTGCTTCGCTTTCGCGGCGGCTGAAACGCGATCGACCATTCCTTTCGGAACTCCGACCAGGTCGAGCGCCACCATCACGACTCGATGGCCGTTCGCGTCTTGCAGCGCAGTGGCACGAGCAAACAAATCATGAATCTTCCCTTCGGCAGCGTGAGTCCGTCCGCCATACCCACTCATCCACATCGGCTTTTCCGGCGTGATGACGATTCGCGAGAAGCCTGCCTTCCAGCCAGTCTGTCCCTCAGCCGCTTGGGCGGAGATTGCAGAGAGACATAGGAAAGACAGTACGAATAATCGGAGCAGTGAGTTCTTCATTCGTGGTCTCCGTAGTTGATGAGGTTCTGAAATCCGCGCGGTAACTTTGCAAAGCTCTTCTTCCCTCCGTGTTCTCTGTGCCTCTGTGTTTCAAAATTTTAAACACAGAGGCACAGAGAACACGGAGGTTGCCAAAACGGTGATTTACTTCGGCTCGATACTCGTCGCTGGGACTTTGCCGTCGAGGTAGCGCCAGTTCTTCAGCCAGAAAATCAAATCAGCGAGCGCTTGTTGGTCGATGTTTTTCTCCACTCCGACGGGCATCAGCGACAGGCCCGTGTTGCGGATTTCTTCGATGTCGCTGCGTAACAGCGTCAACACTTTTCCTTCGGGTTGCTTGAGCGTGATCGAGTTCGACGACTCGGACGAGATCACGCCGGACTCGGTCTTCCCTTCCTTCGTGACAACCGCATAAGCGAAGTAGTTCGCGTCGATCGCCTTGTTCGGGTCGAGAATATCCATCAGCAATTGCTCCGGCTTCTTCGTGCGAGTGTCCGAGATGTCCGGGGCGACATTCACTCCGACGTTGTCCACGCGGTGACAAGTCGAGCAATTCTTGACGAAGACCGCTTTGCCTCGTTGCGGATCACCCTTCAGTGACAACGCCGACTGATACGCGTCCAACACCTCCTTGCGACTCGCCGGCGCCGCCCCGGCGAGGATCTTCTTGGCTCGCTCGCGGATTGTCTCGTCCTTCGACTGAGTCAGTTGGTCGACTTGTACCGGCCCCAGCTCGGTGGCGGCGATTTGTCCTTGCTCGATGGCCTCCAGCAACCGCAGTTGCCGCTCCTTCGACGCGAACAACGCCGCCAAGATCGCCCGACGAATCGCGGGGGTTTCGGAGCGATAGCGGTCGATGAGCCACTTGTCGGTATTGGGTCGATTCAAGGACGCGAATGCCTCGATGACGCGAATCCGTAACGATTGATCTGTTTCTGTTTCGACAAGTTGCCCCAGATATTCTTCAGCTCGTTGATTCCCAACAGCGGCCAAGAATCGAATGCCGATTTGCCGTCTCGGCAGAGAAATCTCCGGTGCTTTCTGGTCGATCGTCTCGTAATCGTTGATCGCGCCTTCCAGAGTCGTATGCGTGTTGCTGACCTGCTCAGACCAAATGCGCCGAATCGATTCCGCGTCTACGCCAACACGCTTTGTGATTCCTTTCTTAATGCCAATCAATCCTGAGGCAACAATCGGAAATCGACTCGATCCGGCGCTAAAGCGACCGTCCGTGTATGACTCAAAGAGTCTTTCGATCGAATGACGGACTGCCCAATCGGGTGCTTTCTGCCCAATCTGCTCGCCGAGCGCCGAAAACGTCTCCGCCACGCCACCCCAAACTTGGATACTTTCCTCTCCCTGACATCCCCCAATTGCAGTAGCGCAGCGGGAATAGTGATCGGCTCCACTGTCGATCAGTTCGTGAAGGAATTCCGCAGCCCGAGGCAGTTCGGCTGCGAGGACAGCAAGTCGCATCCACGGAGCTTCCGACGCATATCCTTTGAGCGTCGAATTGAAACCGTCCGATAGTTCTCGCGGCGGCGAAAGTACGCTCAGGCTTTTGATCATCTCGAATCGCAGAGTTTCAGACTCAACTTCGTTTGCAAGGCATCTGTAGATCAGGTTCATCGCGCCCATTGCAGCGAGATCACGAGTACGGCGATTCAAATTCTCGTCGACAGACATCGCAGTAAACCGGCGAATGATCAATCCGTTGAGTTCGTCTCCCTCGTAGATCCCAATCGGCGCAAACGGACTGATCAAATCTGATAGCGCGGCCGAATTCCAACAAATCACCGCGCTCGGCGACGATTGAAAGTCACCGAAGCCACGCCGTTTTTCCTTTTCGCCTTCCAACCTCCCAAATTCCGCTCTCAATCTCTCAAGTCCTTCCGGCTTGGTCAGCCGTTCGTGCATTTGCCGACTCGCGGTTGTCACATACCAGCCACATTCGCTGCGATGTCCCTCGGTGCCATCGTTAAGGAACGCGAATTGGTTTGTCCGCAACTCTGGAAGTTTTGATGGCGCTGGCGGTGCGGATCGACTCCGAATCCGGTAGATGCGTCCCTTGTCGTTTCCGAGCCAGGTGTCGGGGCGTTTTTTGAGTTCGTCGGGAACCCATTCAGGGTGCTCGATCACGGCGCGGTACATGTCCACGACGTACAACGCTCCGTCCGGGCCGTTTTGCAGATCGACCGGCCGGAACCAGTCGTCTCGCGACGCGAGGAATTCTTGCGTTCCGTTCGTGAGCGGCACGGCGCTAGCCGCCGGTGGCGTCGAATCGCGTGGTAGCGTCGTATCTCGCGTTGGTTTGTCGGTTCCCGTTCGACCGGCGGCTAGCGCCTTGCCGCTCACCTGCTGGTACGGATTTCGCGATTTGAACGTCACGCCGTCGGGTTCGAGGATCGCTCGCTGGACGAGGTTGCCGGTTGGCTCGCAAACAAAAACGTTGCCGCGAAATTCTTCCGGCAGCCAGTCGCCGGTGTAGACCGTCACTCCGCACGAGGCGGTGAACGTCCCCGCGTGCACGTTGCTCGTCGTCCACGCCGAGGTCAGCGGAAAGACTTGGTTCTTGTCGTCCGCCGGAATCACGTCGTGGACCACCGCCGGAAACGCGACGTGCGGACAACGCTTAATAAAATCCTCTTCAAAGATCACGTGCCGGCATGGATGCCGGTTGTCGCACACGAACCGATTCCCCCACGCATCAAACGTCATCCCGAACTGCCCATTGCCAGAGATCGCCTCGTAACGCCCGGTGAGCGGATCGAACTTGAAGTCGCGGCCGGTGAGCGAGACGGGTTGCGGTTCCGTGGTGGACGCGTCTCGCGTCCCTTTGCCTGCGTCCTTCGCTTGGACGCGAGACGCGTCCGCCACGAGCGGCCAATCCTTCTTCACCCCAATCACGTTGCCACCGCGCAGGCCGTTGGCGACGTAGATCCAGCCATCAGGACCGAACGTCGGATGGTTCGCTCGCAGTTGTGGATTTGATTCGGAGAAGCCGGTGAACCAAGTCTCGCGAACATCGGCCTTGTGATCGCCGTCAGTGTCTTTGAAGTACGCGACCTCACCCGCGAGTGTCACGATCACTCCGCCATCCCACGGCTGCACCCCCGTGGCGAACAGCAGTTTGTCAGCGAAGACGTGAGCCGTCTCATAGCGGCCATCGCCATCTTTGTCTTCGAGCAGTTTGATACGCGACATCGGCGGCTGACTGGGTTCGGGGCCGTTGGGATAGTCGCGCATCTCGACAACCCACAGCCGACCATGCTCGTCGAATTGAATGGCCACCGGATCGACCACTTCTGGCTCAGCGGCAACGATCTCGATCACCAAGTTCGGATCAGCCAGCACCAAATGCTTCAGCGACTCTTCCGGAGAGAGCGGGCCTTTCGGCAGCGGTGTTGAAGGAGGCTTTGGATCATCGGCCTGAGCGGCAATCGTGACCACGGCAAGAATAAAGAAGACGCCCCAAAAGTTCGCTGGCCATCGCATCGAGTGATCTCCTTCACAGTCACAGTAAATGGTCCTCGCCTAGCGATGACCACAACCCCCACTGAGCTTGGGGACTGTCGGATTAGTCGCGATTCGATCGTTTAACCGCAAGCCGCAGGCGTGCGCGTCACGTCGAATAGCGACTTACGTTCGCGCGCACGCCTGCGGCTTGCGGTTAAACGACTAATCCGACAATCCCCTTGCCTCAGTGGATTTAGGCTTTTGCACTACGCGGGCCTCTACCGAATTCGTGAAGGCGTAGTGCAAAAGCCCGGTAACCACCGAGGCAAGCTCGGCGGGGTGTTTGATTGTGGGTTATTAAATTGAGGCCGGTACTGCCGTTTGAAGGTAACCGAACGACGTTCAACCTTACTCGATGCAGTACAACGAGTCCGTTCCGCGGATCAGCATTTTTCCTTGGCTGATAGCGGGGGATGCGTAGGTCTCTTCGCCGAGCTTGTTTTCAGCGACGACTTCCAGAGTTGGTCCCGGCTTGATCACTTTCATCAGGCCGTTGTCGTCGAGGAAATAAACCAAGCCGCCAGCGGTCACGAGCGACGCGCTGTAATGCGTGCCGAGTCGTTCTTGCCATTGAATCTTGCCGGACTCCGCTTCATAACAGGTGCCGATGCCCCCATCGGAGACGATTAAGAAGTAATCGCCGCAAGCGATCGGCGACGGGACGTAACTGTCGGCCTTCGTGTAATGCCACTTCACGTGTGATTCGTTCGTGATCTTGCCGCTGCCGCGCGGGTCGATCGCCATGACGTGATGATCGGGGAAGCCGCCCGTCATGAAGATCAAACCTTTGTTGTAGACCAGTGAGGCGACGAACTGCTCCGTCGGGCCGTCGAGTTTCCAAAGTTGCTTGCCCGTGTGCGGGTCGTAACTCGCCACGCACTTGCTGCCGGAGAGCATCATCTGCGTTCGCCCGTCGATCTCGCGAATCAGCGGCGTGCAGTAGCTGCGTGTCTTATGCTCACGCGGAGTCTTCCAGACGACGTCGCCCGTCGTACGCTTGATCGCAGTGATATAGGACTCACCGTCATGGTCGCCGTTAACGATCAACAAATCCTTGAACACGACCGGGCACGAGCAGAACCCATGCACGGACGAAAAGACGCCGGGCCGCACCTTCCAAAGTTCTTTACCATCCAGGTCGTGAGCCGCGACGAGCATTTGGCCTTGGTCAAAAAAGGCGACGTAAACTTTCTCGCCATCGACTGCCGGTGTCCCGGACGCCCAACTGTTGAGCTTGTGCTTCTTCTCCAGCGGTGCTTCAGCGATGACTCGTTCCCACAGCGACTTGCCGGACTTGAAGTCGAGACACATCAGCACGCGACTCGGTTTCTCCTTTTCGGTATTTGCTCCGGAAAGAAAGATTCGATCGCCCCAAACGACCGGCGATGAGTGTCCCCCGTATGGGATCTTCACTTTCCACTTCAGGTGTTCCGTCTCGCTCCAATTGACTGGCACTGTGGTTTCACCGCTGGAACCATCGCCGTTTGGTCCACGCCACCCCGGCCAATTTTCAGCCTGAGCTGTGACCGGCGCATTGGCCAGAGATCCCAAACAGATCAACGCACACAACAGTCGTCGGACGATTGGCATAGTTTCCTCGCATAGATTGGTGAAGTTGGCGACTCGAATGTTCCAAGTCCGAGCCGTCAGTGTGAAGGGTCACGCATTCAAAATTTGAAATTGGCGAACAATGCCCAAATCAGATGAGCCGGGTTGCTCACGCCGTTCGGTTCGACATTGTTGCTGACTGCGAATCGCTTCTAGGCACATTTGAAGCCCAGTGGTAATCTCCCGCGCATGGTCACAAACATCGGCCATCGCGGTTTGATCCAGTTTGGAAGGAATCCAAAATGTCGACGCCACTCAATGAACCTGAAAAAGCAACTTTCGTGGAAACGGCTCTTAAGCTCGGTGGAAAGAGCGACGAGGAGGCCAAGAAGACGGGGGCACTAGACCGAGCCGATGAGCAGGTCGAATCGCTTTTCGCGAAGAAGTATCAAACCGGCGGCAGTCCAATCCACCGAGCAGTGTGGGACGACAAGTTTCCCATCGAGTTGTTCTTGTCGCCCGAGCCGACGGTCCCTCCGGAATGCGATAAGGTCATGAAGGCCTCGCTGGATGTCGTGAGACGGCACGTCCACGCCAAGACGTTGCTCGACGACAAACGCAAAATCACCGATCAAGTGCTGCGAGAACTCGGAGATGCCGGGTATTGGGGGCTGCTGGTTGATAAAGAGTTCGGCGGTAGCAATGCGCCGTTTGTGTCGTTCGCTCGCTTCTTGCGACAGATGGCGACTGTCGATCCGACGGTGGCCGGACTCGCGTCCGTGCATGGCTGCATCGGCGCAGTCGATCCGATTCGCACGTTTGGTTCGGCAAGCCAAAAAGCCAAATATTTACCGTTGCTCGCAAGCGGTAATCGACTCTCGGCTTTTGCACTCACCGAACCATGTGCGGGCTCGGACCTCACTGCTTTGAAGACCGAAGCAAAACTCGAAGGGGACAACTACGTCGTCAATGGCGAGAAGTTGTTCATCACGAATGCGATCGCGGGGCGCACGATCGGCTTGGTCTGTTTGATCGACAAGAAGCCTGCGGTGCTCATTGCCGATCTGCCGGACCAAGAGAACGATGAGTTCCAAACGAAGCGGTACGGGCTATATGCGCTCAAGCACTCGTACAACAACGGGCTGATCTTTAAGAACTTCAAGGTTCCGAAAGAAAACTTGCTGAATGCTGGACGCGGCGACGGGTTGACGATCGCCTATCACGGGTTAAATCGTGGCCGCGTCGCTCTGTGTGCGAACGCTGCTGGAACGATGCGCGCGATGCTGGCAAATATCCTGCCGTGGGCACGCTTCCGCAAAACGTATGGAGCCACGATCGAAACGCGCGAATTAGTTCGACGACGGTGCGGACGCATGGCCGCGATGATTGTGGCCTGCGACGCACTCGTTGATTGGTGCAGTTGGCAATTGGACGAAGGCTTTCGCGGCGAAATGGAGTGCATCATCGCGAAAATTTTCGGCAGCGAATCTCAAAAGGAAGCGGCGATCGAGTTGTTCATGAAGACACACGGCGGTCGAGCCTTTTTGCACGGTCATCTCTTTGGCGACAACGTCCACGAATTTCTCGCACCGTGCATCTACGAAGGTGAGGGAGAGATGCTCGGCATGGCGTTTCTCAAATCACTCATCAAAGAGCATGGGACGAAATTCTATGAACCGATTGGTAAAGCACTCGCTGCGTCTGGCGTAAAAAATCCGAATGCCGTGACTCCCGGAACGTTGTGGGCCATTCGCGGAGCGTTGATGCCGTATGCCAAGTGGCGAGTCGGTCAAATCGTTGGCGGACCGAACCGTGCGGCGATTCCATCCTCCGGCCCGACGAAGTTGCGCGAACACGCTCAATGGGCGGCGAGCGAACTGCAACGATCGCGGATGCACGTCGATGGACTCATGCAAAAGTTCAAGCTCTCGCTCGCCGACCGACAGTGTTCAATGGCCGAACTCTCGCTCCGGATTCAAGATCTTGTCGTGATGCTGGTGACGGCGTTGTGGGCCTCGCGTCGAAATGACGAGCTAATCCACACAGCGGCCGACGTGATGTGCCAAGATCTCCGTCGTAAATACACCGGTGAGCGACCTTCGAGCACTTACTTCAAGACTGTGACCAAGCTTGGCGAAGCGATCGCGGCAGGCGGATTCGCGGCGATTTCTGGAATCGACGAGAACGAAATCCTCATGCCTTATTCGGCTTGATGGTTGTGATCGGCGTGCTCGTGAGAGTTGTTGCGTCCGGAAGTTCTGAGGATCGGGGCAATTCCTGATTGCTGACGTCCGAACAATGAAGAGGCGCGATTTCATCAGCAAATCGGCTTCTTCGACGTCGCCTCTTGGGAGCGCAACGATGATTGTCCGCTGGACGTGGATGCTTTCTTCAACGGCCGTGCTCGCATTGAGCGTATTCAGCACGACCGTTGCAACCGCTCAAGATGCCGCTGCCGATACGACTGCCGGTGATGGTGCGAATCCGAAGTCAATCGCCCCGAAACTCGAAGAGAACCCGTTGCTCACCGAGCCGCGTTCGGCGGATACCTTGTTTGACGCTGTCATTCTGATGAGCGATCTGGCACGACCGAATCTGGCACGCATGTATTTGCTGAAGCTGGTCGAATCGAACCTCACCGAAGAAGCCTTGCTCAAGCTGCGTGACAAGCATGGGCCGTCGATCTTTCTGCGGCTCTCAAACGACAAAAACTTGCAGCCCGAATCGATCACGTTACTGGAGCAAGTCAACTCCGCGTTTCGCAAAGGGGCGATAGACCCCGTGCGTGTCGATCGGCTGATTGCCGATCTCGGCAAGTCAGCGGCGGAGCGAGAAGTCGCGATCCTGCAATTGCGTAACGCGGGCAGCTTTGCCGCCGCTCGTGTTGTATCGGTACTGAATTCGACACGTAGCGACGAGCAAAAGAAGTTGTTGCTTTACACGCTCACTCGCTTGAATCGTGAAGTGATTCCGGTCGTGATGGGAGCGATTGAAGCACCGAATCCTGACCTTCGCGCAAGTGTGATCGAAGCACTCGGCTGGATGGCAAACAAAGAAGTTGCGATCTCGTTATGGCATCCGGCATTTGACGAATCGCAGCCAGCAGGGGTGCAACTCGCGGCTAAGCAATCGCTCGCACGTTTGTTGTTCGGATCGGTCAATCGGATGGCGGATGTGAAATCGTTTGGAGCAGCTTCGATGTTGGCGAAGTCGGCGCGACAACATCTGCGGCAACAAGTGGACCTACCGTTGAATGATGACGGACTTGTGGAACGTTGGAACTGGGACGAAGAATCATCAGCGGTTGTGATGACGGCAGTCTCGACAGAAACCGCATCGATCGACATCGGAACTCGACAAGCGCGCGAAGCGTTTCAACTCGCGTCTCAAAGAGCGGAATTGTCGGCGTTGTATTGGACCGCCCTGATGACCACAGAACTACATATTGCGGGTCGAGGTGCGGCGGTAAAAACTGGATCCGGCTCTGCGTTTCAATTGGGGCTGAAATTGGGACCGGAGATCATGCAACTCGCGCTGACGGAAGCAATGAATGCCGATCAGTCTGTAGCTGCCGCAACAGCGTTGCAGGTTTTGGCTCAAACGGGATCAGCACATTTGCTGAAGTCGGCTGAAGGACGACCGGCACCGGTCGTCGCGGCGCTCAATCATCCCGACCCCCGCGTTCAAGCCGCAGCCGCCTCGACAATTTTGATCTGGGATCCGCAAACGTCTTTTCGTGGTGCTTCGCGAGTTGTTGAGGTGCTGACTCGCAGCTTGCTCGATACCGGAAAAGCTCGCGGCATCGCGATCGACGCCAATGAGCAACGAGCAACGTCAATGTCTGCCGCCTTGCAAGAAATGGGTTTTGAAGCTGACATGGCTCAAACCGGTCAAGAAGGATTCAAACGTGCGATTGAACGAGGCGATGTCGCGTTGTTCTTGATTGAGGCGAACGTCGCGCGTTGGGACTTGTCGCAGACACTGGCGAACCTCCGAGCAGATGCTCGCACCGCTTACATCCCGATTGTGATTTACGGCGATGATCGACTGCGCACACGAGTTGAACGGGCAGCATCAGCATACACTCGCGTGCAATTCGTGACGCAGGTTTCATCGGGCGAAGATATGAAACGGCAGGTCACGCCGTTCTTGAAACTTTGGCAGTCCGATTCGCTGACGCAACCGCAGCGTGTGGGCTTACGCAAATCCGCGATGTTCTGGTTAACTCAATTGGCTGATCGTCGGCAAGCCAGTCGCTTCGATTTGTCACCTGCTGAAAACGCTCTGTTCAGCGCGGTCAACGATGCAGATTTGGCTGAGTCGGCTGTCTTTTCTTTAGGGGCAATCGCAAAGCCTTCCGCCCAAACAAAGCTGTTCGAGATCGCGGTCACCGCTTCACGACCTGTTCCGGTTCGCGAACGCGCACTCGCTCAGTTGACCGCTCATCTGCAACATTACGGCATGATGTTGACTGAAATGCAAACTGCTGAACTTCACAAAGCTGCGCGACTAGAAACCGATCCGAAACTGCAGTCGGCATTCGCTGCAACCCTGGGGTCGTTGAATCCTGATTTGCGACAAGCGAACGAATTGCTGAAGGCCGTTCCTGCTCAGCGCTTGAAGTAGTCATCACGTAGCACGGTTTTTGAACCGTGACTTCAAACACACGAATCAAACTGGCACCGAAAAGGGTTTTTCACGCCAGCATTTCGGTGACGACGTGGCTCCCTTCTGGAAGCATTGGCAACAAGCGTCCCGTGCGATCAGGAATGCTTCCGTGGGGATCGATTCCCAGCAAGTGGTACATCGTCGCGAGAATGTCCTTAGGTGAAAGCGGATGATCGGTCACCTCCGCAGCGATCGCATCTGTCGAACCGATGACTCGACCTTTCGCGATGCCACCCCCTGCGAATTGCGCCGAGTACGCTTGCGACCAGTGATCGCGTCCGCCGAAATTGGCTTTATTAATCTTTGGGGTTCGGCCATGCTCGCTCAGGCAAACGACAAGCGTGTCGTCTAATAGTCCGCGACGCTCAAGATCGAGGATCAATCCGGCATACGCTCGGTCGAGGCCGGGTAAGAGTTGATCAATCATGCGTGGAAAGTGCTCGTAGTGCGTATCCCAAGCGTCGCCTGCCAAACCATATTCGTCCCAGAAGACCGAGACGAGTCGCGTTCCTGCCTCCAGCATTCGTCGAGCGGCAAGGCAGGACTGACCGAAGAGCGTCATGCCATATAGATCGCGCGTCTCTGCCGACTCTTTGCGAACGTCGAGAGCCTCGGCCACCTTCGTAGAACTGACGAGCGAGAACGCCATCTCTTGAAACTTGCTAAGCGACGTGCCAGCGAGCGTCCCTTCCAGATCGCGTCTTTGGTTTTCAAATTGCTGCATCAGCGTGCGACGACGATTGAGTCGGTCAATCGTCATGTCCTTCGGCGAGTCGGTCGCAGCCATGCGGAAATGTGTTTCGGGCGTGCAACCAACATAGGGTTCAAGCCCAGTCCAGGAGAAACCGGGGCGAGCCTTTGTCAGGCTTTTCGTTCCTTCGCCGATGAACTCGGTCCAAATCGGATTGTAAGCCGCGCCTAAAAATGCACCGTAGGGACCAGCTCGGAAGGGCTGATCGGAGCGTTGGCTGCTGAAGGGAAACGGGAGAGCGGCGTTCTGAACGAAGTCGCCCAAGCGACCGTTGCGACGTGCCCGATCGTGGTACTCAACCACGGAGCCGAAATAAGGGTGATGTCGCGGATCGTTCGGTTCGAGTTCCGCAGCGACGTCTACCGCGCTGACGCCGGTCATCGCATACGCGACACCGTGAATCGGATTCGGATGCGACATGGACCGCACGACCGTCGTCCGGTCCATGATTTTGGCCATATTCGGCAAGTATTCACAGACATCAAGGCCAGGGAGCGATGAAGGGATCGGATTCATCGTGCCGCGGATTTCAACAGGAGCCTGCGGCTTCATGTCGAACGTTTCCAGCTGACTCGGCGAACCATACAAGAACAAGACGACGCAACGTTTGGCCTTTCCAAACGTGGTGGATAACGCTCCTTGTGGAAGCACACCGTTGGCCGCGCGAGCCGCCTCTTGTGACAGCAGTTGATCGAGTCCCAGACCGACCGTTCCCAAGCCGCCGACTTGCAGCAAATCGCGGCGTGTCAGGCCGTTACATAATCGCTGGGAATGACTCATAACTCGCAACATGTCTGGCTCCTGAAAGCATCAAGGTTGGGCGATGCTATCGGTAGAAATCGGCATCAGCAAGCGGAAGCTTGCGGCGAGAATCAACTTTGCGCTCCGAGTTTTGATGGCTTCGCCGATACGATCCGACTGCACAACTGCGGCAGTGAACTCTACTCCGCGATTACGGTTATGGCCGGGTCACTCATTTTATCGAGCCTGGATCGGTGAATTTCGGGGCTCGGCATTCGATAAGGAGTTTTCATGGCAGAGTTTATTCAGAAATCTGTGATGCCCGTTTCGGCGGATGAATTGCTGGCGTGGCACTCGCGGCCGGGGGCGTTTGAGCGGTTGCTGCCGCCGTGGGAGAACATCGAGATCATCCGGACTGCCTCGTCGTTGACTGGCGGTGCGCAGGCGGAGTTGGCCGTGCGAATTGGGCCGTTCCGCAAACACTGGATCGCTCAGCATGACGCACTCGCAAGCGAGGTTGGCTTTCAAGATGTGCAACTGAGTGGTCCGTTCGCGAAGTGGGAGCACACTCACCGCATGACGCCGATTGATGCGGAATCCAGTTCATTGGAAGACAGCATTCAATACGATGTGCCGCTCGGCTGGCTCGGACGCTTGCTAGCAGGTGCGTCGATCAAACGTTCGTTGGTTCGAACTTTCGCGTATCGACACAGAATCACCCTCGCCGACCTGACTGCTCACCGTGATGCCCGCAAACGACAAACAAAAGGAAATGAGTCCATGAAGATCTTGGTCACCGGATCGACGGGCCTAGTCGGCTCAGCAGTCGTCGCATTTTTGACAACGGGAGGACATCAAGTGTTGCGTCTCGTACGTGGAAAGGCTCGTAACGCTGACGACGTCGTTTGGGATCCGGCGGTGGAAACGATCGAATCGGAGAAGCTCGAAGGACTGGACGCGGTCGTTCATTTGGCAGGCGAGAACATCGCCACCGGTCGTTGGAATGCCGCAAAAAAAACCAAGATACGAGATAGCCGCGTCAACGGAACGCGGTTCCTCAGTAACACGTTGGCCAAGCTGATAAGTAAGCCGCGAGCTTTTGTTTGTGCGTCGGCGATTGGGTTTTACGGAGATCGCGGAGACGAAGTCATGACCGAAAGTAGCCCTCCAGGAACGAGTTTCTTGTGCGAAGTCTGCCGCGATTGGGAAGCGGCTGCCGAGACTGCTCGGCAAGCTGGAATTCGGGTGGTCAACCTGCGAATCGGAGTGGTACTGACACCGCACGGTGGCGCGCTTGAAAAGATGTTGCTGCCGTTCAAACTCTGTGCTGGTGGAGTCATCGGCTCCGGAAAACAGTACATGAGTTGGATCGCGATCGACGATGTCGTTGGAGCAATCCATCACGCACTGACATGTGATGCCTTGTCGGGATCGGTGAATGCCGTCGCTCCCGACGCGGTCACCAATCGAGCCTTTACGAAAACGCTTGGCAGCGTTCTGCATCGCCCCACAATTTTCCCGATGCCCGCCTTTGCCGCGAAGCTGGCTTTTGGAGAAATGGGAGACGAGTTGCTCCTCGCCAGCACTCGGGTGACTCCGCAGCGTCTGGTGGAAAGCGGTTATCAATTCCGTTGTCCAAAACTAGACGGCGCGTTGCGACATCTGCTTGGCAAGTAGCTCAAGCCGCTCGGCGATCACTCGGAAGTAAGAAGTAAACTGTGCATTATTCAGCAAACAAAAAACTCCCATCAATCCTGCGACTGATGGGAGCAAAAGGTGTGCAGCAAGGGGGGATCAATTACCGGCCGACGATGAGATACCCGTCACAGCACACGAATCGGATTTTATGTCCATGGAATGGGCAGTCAATTGGCCGCTTTGGCGAATGATAAAACTGCGCCAAACCGCGTGATGGCATCATTCATGACGCAAAAAGATTCTCAACCAGGCAACCAAACACTAGCCCGACGCGTAAGCGAGGGAAGTTCGTCGCCGTCCCTCGCTTTCACGTCGGGCGAATGTCAAATCATGAATACTCCGGGTTAGAGGCAATACCGTTCAATCGAGCATGACGATTGACTTCCGGAAAGTCTTTGTTGGCTGCGGGAAATTGCGGTGTTTGTCTCGTTTTTTCAACCAGTTGCTCATCTTGCGTTTGATGACGCGCGGGTTGATGCGGTTGCGGCGAGGTTCCAGGACTTCGGCAGCGACTTCCGTGAGCAACTGCTGGTGCCAGC
>JAPLNX010000119.1 GCA_026400935.1 Planctomycetia bacterium
GAGTCGAGAATTCGCTCCAGGGAACCTTGCACCGACATGTCCCAACCAAAAACATGCCCGCCACCGAACGAGAACGTCGTGATCCCCCCTGCCCCGATCTGCCCGACTTTGACACGGACTTGGCAGCGTTGAAACCAATTCGGTAGCTCTTCACCGAGCCATTCGATCGCCAATTCTTTGCGATAATGCTCAGCCGCCGCAGCGACCTTTTGAGCGATCTCATCGGTCGGCGCATCGACTTCAAAATTCGGCGTCACGTGCTTGGCACCCAAGCCGCACAGCAGCAACATCGGTAATAGACAACGCCAGCGCATCGCATCCTTGCTATTCATACTGAGAGCTTTCTCGTCCTTGAGGTGGCCCCCGCCAGGATTCGTCTCCGAGCAAAGCTCAGTCCAGGCAGCGTCTGAAATTTCATGGCGAGCCATCCGCTCGCGAGTTAGCTCCATCACTCCAATTGGTTAGGCGGAATCAGAATGTCAAAGTCGAGTTCGCTGCAAGACGAATCTGCCGATCTTGCCGATGTAGAAACTGCAAACCTGCGGTGATCTCTTCAAAGCGCTAGCCGGGATTATTCACGTAGGGTGGGACAAGGTCGCGCAAGTCGTTGGTGGGCCGTCGCCAACTCAGACTACTTCCTTTCGCAGTGTGCCGCTCCGCAGTCGCTGAAGTTAGCGACTGCCGGCCCACCATTCATGGAGTTTGCTCGTCCCACCCTACCGATGCGTTGAATAATCCAGGCTAGTCGCACTTGGATTGGCATCCCGGGAAGAGATTCACCACGGAGGCACTGAGACACGAAGGAGTGTTTCAGAGGGAGACGCGCTGTCAAACAGGTTATTTGTGAAGAGGTCTCCCGCAGAGGCGCAGGGACCGCAGAGGCGCAGGGACCGCAGAGGTGGAAGGGGACACAGTCGATAGGTCTTCTCCGCGAACTCCGCGCCTCTGCGGGAAATGTTCAACTAGTAACACATATGGCAGAGAGTCAAGAATTCTCTCCACTCCCATCTCTCCGTGCCTCCGTGGTGAATCTCCGCCCCGATCAAGTCACCTTGACCCCATCTTTTGAAACGTCCTAGAACCCGCCCCCGTTCAAGTCATCCTGCTGCACCTCAAATAATCGCGTTCGATTGCCATACACATTGCGAAAGGATTCGCTGATGTCCGAACTCATGCTGAGTCCCCAGACCGTTCCAGAACCGGTCCCATTTATCTCGCTCATCGCGCAGCATCAGGCGATTGCCAATGATGTCACTGCCGCGGTGGGCCGTGTTCTCGCCGAGCAGAAATTCATTCTTGGTGAAGAGGTCTCTGAACTCGAAACCGAGATCGCGAAACATTGCGATTCGCGGGAAGCAATCGGTTGCGCGTCTGGCACCGACGCTCTGATTCTCGCATTGATGGCGCTCAATATTGAGCCGGGTGACGAAGTCATCACCAGCCCATTCACGTTCTTCGCAACAGCTAGTTCAATTTGCCGAGCCGGTGCGAAACCGGTCTTCGTCGATATTGATCCGGTCACCTTCAATCTCGACCCTGAAGCGGTAGCTGCTGCAATCACGCCGCGAACTAAAGCGATCATGCCGGTCCATCTGTTTGGAAAATGTGCCAACATGGAACCGCTCTGGCGTTTGGCCGTGCGACACAAAGTGGCGATCGTCGAAGACGCTTGTCAGGCCATCGGAGCGGAATATCGCGGTCGTCGAGCGGGAGTGCTCGGAACGATCGGCTGCTTCAGTTTCTTCCCGACGAAAAATCTCGGCGGAGCGGGCGACGGCGGCATCATTACCACCGATGACGTTGATCTCGCTAAGAGTTTGCGTCGCTTGCGAGTTCACGGCGACGCCGGTCATTACCACCATTTGGAAATCGGACTCAACAGCCGACTCGATGCACTACAAGCGGCGATCCTACGCGTGAAACTGCGACATCTCGATCGTTGGACCGAAGCGCGTCGGAGCAACGCGGCTCGCTACAACGAACTCTTCACATCACGTCGATTGGCCGACGATCTTCGGCTGCCGACGGAAGCTCACGACGAGCGGCACGTTTACAACCAATACTGCATTCGCATTCCGAACGGCAATCGGGACGCCGTGATGAATCATCTCCGCGGCAACCAAATCGGCTGCATGGTTTATTATCCGATCCCGTTGCACATCCAACCGTGCTTCGCGTCCCTCGGACATCGAATGGGCGACTTCCCTCAAGCAGAAGCGGCGTCACGCGAAGTGCTCGCCCTGCCGATCTATCCCGAAATGCCCGCGCACCACGCGGACCTCGTCGTCGGTGGGATTGCAACCGCGATGAGCAAGTGCCGATCGCAAGCCGACGACTCACGCATCCTGCCGTTCCGAGCGGCGGCGTAACGAAAGCAGCTCAAAACAAGCGATGCTCACCAACCCCACCGAGCTTGCCTCGGTGGATTCGGGCCTATGCACTACGTGATGGTTCAATCGAGACCATCATCGTCACCGTAGAGCAAAAGCCCGGTAACCACTGAGGCAAGCTCAGTGGTGTCGTGAGAGCCACTCAAGTCCGCGAAGAGCATTCCCCTGCTGTGATCTGGAATCATTTTCCGACTGAGTTGGTCATGAGCGGCGGCGGCGCTAGAATCCGCCCCTCATGACAACCGACATCAAATTGCTGCCGAGAATTCTGGACCTGACTCCGTTGGAGCTCACCGATTGGGTGGTTGCTCACGGTCTGCCCAAATTTCGAGCGGGACAACTTCGGCAATGGTTATTTCGCCGCCGAGCGACCTCCTTTGAGCAGATGTCTGATTTGCCGAAGTTGATGCGCGAGCAACTCGCCACTGAATTTCGACTCTTCACCGCAGAGGTCACGACGCATCAAGTCGCCGAAGATCGAACCGAGAAACTGCTGCTGCAACTCGATGATGGCCAACAAATCGAGTGCGTGCTGATGCGTGAACCGGACCGAGTCACGGTTTGTATCAGCACTCAAGTCGGCTGCGCGATGGGCTGTGTTTTTTGTGCCAGCGGTATGCTCGGATTGAAGAGGAATCTGTCTGCGGGTGAGATCATCGAAGAAGTGCTGCGACTGCAAACGTTGCTCGGGGAAGATGAGCGGATCACGAACATCGTCGTGATGGGAATTGGCGAACCGCTCGCCAACTTGCCATCGTTGATGACGGCACTCGATGCATTCAGCTCGCCCGAAAGTCTTGGCTTGGGCGCTCGACACATCACCGTTTCGACAGTCGGCCTACCGGTGAAAATTCGAGAGTTCGCTCGCAACGGCAAGCAATACAATCTCGCGATCTCGCTGCACGCACCGAACGATTCGTTGCGAGACAAACTCGTCCCGGTCAACACCAACATCGGCGTCGATGCGATCCTGGCGGCAGCCGATGATTACTTCGCCGAAACAGGCCGCCGTGTCACATTCGAGTACGTGTTGCTCGCGAAAGTGAATGACGAACCTCAACACGCTCGACAACTCGCATCGCTGTTGCGAGGCCGTTGCGCTCACGTGAATCTGATTCCAATGAATGGCGTCTCGTTGTTGCCCTACGAAGAACCCGCCGCACCGCGCACTCAACAATTCGTCGATATTCTCGAAGCCGCCGGCATCCCAGCCACCGTTCGCAAACGCAAAGGAGCCGACATCGATGCCGCTTGTGGCCAACTACGACTGAAACACGCGGAGAGTCTGTGAAAGAATTGGTAGCCGAACCCGTGAGAGTTCGGTTTCTTCCGAGGAGTTCGGAAGTCTCACGACTTCCGCTACCCGAAAATTAAGCTGTGACGGACGAACTAGGTTCTGCAATTAAATCCGTAGGAGTTTGACTGAATGAATCGAGGGACTCAGTACCCCCAAATCGCGTTTGCAGGGCGAGTGTTTGTGCTTGGTTGCGGGAGCGTGGCTCAATGCACATTGCCGTTGTTGGTCCGCCATTTAGAGATGCCGCCCGAGCGGATCACGGTGATGGAAATGGATTCGCGAGCAGACGCCGTTGCCGCGTGTTTGCAGGCCGGGGTGCGGTTCGTTCAAGGTCGGATCACGCGCGCTAATTATGGAGAAGTGCTCGAAGAATATCTCGGTCCCGGTGACTTGTTCGTTGATCTTTCTTGGAATGTCTGCACGGTTGCGATGCTCGACTGGTGCCATCACCACGGCGTGCTCTTCATCAACACTTCGATCGAAGAGTGGGATCCGTATCAAGACAAAGAGGGTTCAGAGAAGACGCTCTATCATCGGCACATGCACATTCGACGGCTCGTGGCTCAATGGGATAATCGTTACGGAGGGCCGACTGCAGTGCTCGATCACGGAGCGAATCCCGGACTCGTGTCGCACTTCACAAAGCTCGGTTTGATTGAGATTGCTCAGCGCATCATCGCCGAGAAACCGACCGATCACCGCGTCTCTGAGTTGCAGGCCGCGATCGACGCGAAGGAGTTCAACAAGCTCGCAATGCTGACCGGCACGAAGACCATTCACATCAGCGAACGAGACACGCAGATCACCAGCGCCCCGAAGCGGCTGAATGAGTTCGTCAATACGTGGAGCGTTGAAGGTCTCTACGAAGAGGGGATCGCACCGGCGGAACTCGGTTGGGGAACTCACGAGCGACGCATTCCGTTCGGAGCGAAGGGGCACACATCGGGCCCGCGCAATCAAATCTATTTATCGAACCGCCGAGGCATGGATACTTGGGTTCGATCATGGGTTCCCGGAGGACAAATCCGCGGCATGGTGATTCGGCACGGCGAGGCTTTCAGCATCTCCGAATACCTGACTGTCGCCGATGAAGCCGGGCATGTGAAGTATCGCCCGACTGTGCATTACGCCTACTGCCCAACCGACTGTGCGATCTCATCGCTGCAAGAGTTGCGTATGCGCGATCTCCAAATGCAAGAAGAAATTCGCATCTTACGTGACGAAATCATCGACGGTGCCGACATCCTCGGTTGCCTGTTGATGGGACACGATTTCGGAACCTGGTGGATCGGCAGCACGCTCGACATTCATCGGACCCGCGAGCATGTCGGCGGACAGAATCCGACGACTCTGCAAGTCGCTAGTTCAGTGCTCGGTGCAATGTTTTGGATGATTCGCAATCCGAACTGTGGCGTGAACCTCCCGGACTACTTACCGCACGAAGAGGTCCTCGCGATCGCGCGGCCTTACATTGAGCCGCTCGTCTCCACGATCAGCGATTGGCGACCGATCGCCGAAAGTGACGTCAGCCATTGGAATGAGATTTGGCAGTTCGACAAGTTTTTGATCGACGATATCCAAATCCCGCCTGAAGAACTGGAGTGGCAGGACAGCGATATGTCTGAGCCGCTAACAACCGTGCGACTCGGCAAGGGTCCGGAGTTTTCTCCGACTGGCCATCAAGGAACGATCAGCAAACTCGCTGCGGATTGAGTGGCGATCCAAAGTAGACGAGTCACTCCGAGGCTGTGATTTTTTCACGCCACCGAGTTCATCTCGGTGGTTCCCGCGCTTTCGCACTACGTCATCCCCACGTTTTTGAGTAGTGCAGAAGCCCGAATCCACCGAGACAAGCTCGGTGGAGTTGGTGGACAGCGATTGATTGAGGTTGGTCTGATTCGAGAAGTTACTTCACTTCGTCCAGCAGCTTCAACAACGCTTCAACAATCTTTGGCGAGGCTCCCGCTTCCAAGTAACTCGACCTCGCTCGCCACGTTTCGTAGCCGGCGAGTTCGTGTTGTTCTGGCGTCGGCAGGTAGCCGTTGTAGCCGTTGGCCAGTGAGATCGTGAACGTCGGCTTGAGAGGGCTGCGGCGTTTGAGTTCGAGGCCGATTTCGGTGAAGACCTCGCACGGGATCGCCACAATACCCAGTTCGCCGATGCGGATCGCTTGCAGCTTGAGTTTGACGGTGTCGGGGTACTCGGCCAGTTTCAACGTTTCGCGAGCGTAGACGTCGGCCATTGTCTTGTATGGAAACGTGCCCGCCTTTTCGAGACGCTCTTTCGCCTTCGCGATGTCATCAGCAGATGGCTTGCGGACCTTGAGTTCGATCTCGGTTTCACGCATGGCGATCGACGAGGTGGAATGATACTCGGCCTTCCCATGCGTGGCGGTCGCGGCAGTCGCGACGCTGTCGGCCACGAGCTTCAGCTTTTCATACGAACCGAACTTCGGGGGCATCGTGAGCGAGAAGTTTGCGTTGTTGACATCACCGCTCGTCCCGTTCGTCATCGCCCCGACGAACGCTGGTTGAGCCGGGCCGCTGGATGGGCCGTTCGCTTGCAGCAGTTGGCCGATCCGTTCGGCAAACGCGCCGAAGTAATCGGCCGACAATTCGCCGCTTCCCGTTCCGCCGACGTAATGCAATGAGTAGTTCGTCCAGAAGGCGACCGGCCGACCGGTCGGCGATTGCACGCTGAGGAAACTCACTTCCGGATCAACCGGGCCGGCGGACTTCGTCACTTTCGGGTTCGAGTAGCCGGGATTCATGCGGACCTTGTCGATCAGGCCAAACGGATTCGATTCGGCATTCGGTTCCTTCAGCCACCAGCGGCGATTGAAGACCTGCGTCTCATCGCGACCGACGCCCCACGCGATCTTCGCCGGAGCGACATTGTCCGCCGCCTGCTTGATTCCGGCGGCGATCCGTTCGGCCAAGAACGTGACGTAGTCGGCATCAGGCTCACTCTGAAAAGCTCCGGTCACCGCCGGGCACGAATGCGCGTGAGTGGCTGAGATCAACATACGGTCGGTCGGGATGCCGGTCAGTTCTTGAGCCTGCCGCTTCGCGCTGTCCATGAGTTCGCGCGGGATCAAGCAGTTGTCGACCACGACCATCGCGATCCGCGTCTTCCCGTCATCGATCACCAAGCAGCGCGCGTGCAACGGATCATGGGCTTGCAGCGCCGGATGGTCCTGCATGTTGCCGTTCATCGAAATCGGAAACTTCAACGGCGTGACATCCATCGCGAACGCCCCCGCCTTGAGCGCGGGTGATTGAGCGTGTGCAGCGGGTGTGGAAATCGTTAGCACCCAGGCTATCACGCACCAGATCAGGCTTTGTTGCAAGCGCATTGGGATTCTCCACTCTTGAATATGGGCACCTTATCCGCGTCACTTCTACTTCCTCTCGCGGATGAATTACAGCAAGTTCCATCCGACGTGCGTGTTCGTCCCGACGCCGACGCTCCGAATCTGGAAGTCCGCGGCAACGACGATGTCTTTCAACACAAGCTGCGGAGCATCGAAGCGTACCGCTCGCAATTGCAGATCGCCTCGCTCGTGGACAGCATCCGCCAAGACGGCCCCTACGAGTATCTTCGCGACGTCCACTTCCGGCTGTACTCGTCGAAGAAGTACCGACCGCTGTTTGCGGATTAGGACGTGGGAATGCCGCCCAACAGGCTGTTAACCCAATGCCAGCACCCCGACGGACACATCTTGCTCGAACGCCAGGATGTCAGCCTGTCGCAAGCGAAGCAAAGCCTCGATGTCGGCAGTGGTGCAGTTGCCGATGAGTAGCCACAGAACTTTTGGCGGGCAGCCTCGCATGACGCTCATCTGACTATAGTCCTCGTCCTTGGTGACAATTGCCAAGCCGTTTTGAAGTGCATATTCCCAAACCAAATTGTCGACCGCTGACCCCAATCCGACAGCATCCACATGCTCAGAATTAGGGAACAGGTCCGCCAGCCGCACGGGCAGTCGAGGCGACAAGTTCTGATCGAAGAGCAATCTCACGCCACGGCCACCAACATGCCCCGCTCTCGCTCGGCCGCATAGGCCAAGCAGGCGCGGATGTCCTCGGCGGTCAAGTACGGGAAGTCATCCAGTACTTCTTGAGTGGTCATTCCAGCGGCGAGGTAAGAAAGCACATCGTAGACCGTGATCCGCATGCCGCGAATGCAAGGCCGCCCGCCCCGTTTACCAGGTTCAACCGTTATCAGAGTTCGCCAGGATTGGTTCATTGGTTCGATCTCCATGTGGGGCAGTATAGGCGACGTCCTGTCCTTGGCGAGCGACGTTCCCCACGCTCTTGGCGAGCGTGGCCACGGGCCGAATCTGGAAGTCCGCGGCAACGACGATGTCTTTCAACACAAGCTGCGGAGCATCGAAGCGTACCGCTCGCAATTGCAGATCGCCTCGCTCGTGGACAGCATCCGCCAAGACGGCCCCTACGAGTATCTACGCGACGTCCACTTCCGGCTGTACTCGTCGAAGAAGTACCGACCGCTGTTCGCGGAGTAGGCCACTACCGAACGACCACAGAAACCCGCCGCGTAAACAAAAGTCGGATAAGAAAAACGCGGAAATCGCCAAGTCACCGAACCATACGTAGTCGATTCTCAAATTAGGACACTACCCAGGCGGGCGTTACCATCACATTTATTTAGAGGTCTCGTTTTTAAGAAAGATTCCCGCCTTACCATACAATACGGCCTCGCGCCGACGGCGTTTGACATACGCAGTTTTGTACTCCTCAACCAGAATCCTTTTTGCTTCACCGAAATCTTGAGAGGTAATTGCCTTCCAATACATGGATGAGGTCGCTCCCTTAGACCAATGGCCGTATTCTCCGTACTGGAACGCGAAGTTCATTATTGCCGTACGAATCTGGTAGTGCAGGTTTTCGAAGGGCAGTTTGCCAAGTTTGGTAACGGCGACTGCATTGTACGCCTGCATAAACTTTTCAATCGCCTTCCGCTTCGACGAGCGGTCAATGTCCTTCGCCTGTTGGTTATCAATCTTCAGCCCCTTCGCTTCGTACAGCGTTTGGCAAGCGAGAAACTGCCGCTTGCCGGCGAACTTGACCAGTCTCTCGATTAGATTCGAGTCGACCCCCATCAGGCTGCGGATCTCGGCTTCCGAATGCTGTCCTAAGTCGAACCCGGTGGCAATTGTCACCCCGCTTTTGTTGCCTTCGCCGAACACCAGTTTGTTTGAATTCGGTGCTTCGCCCCCTTTGTATGTGCCCCCCGAATACGGCACATACCCCTCTAATACCTCCTTTCCCTCCGACGAAGGCCCAGTCGATCATCATGTTGACCTGGATTACATCGGTCATGGCTTTCGCATCCCTTTCAAGCGGCTTGGAACGTGATTCTGGCACTACGAAATTGCATTACGGTCACGAGGAAACGGCGAGTGGTCGATAAATTCGCCGCCCAACAGTCTTACTTATTCTTATTGAGCGGCGTGCAGGCTAACTCGATTCGCCACCGAGGGCGGATCAATTATATCGAGCGGCCAGATTGCCATCGAATAGGGTCATTTGTCAAACAATTTGGTTGAGAAAATTCTGATCCCGCTGGTGGCACCGCTTGCTTCAAGCTCGGTGCGTCGCATCGGAAACCGGAAGTAGGCTATCAATTTCATCGCACGGCAACATCCTGATTCCGCGCGGGTTCAAACTTCCGAGAGCAGCTTCGTCAGCGCGCGTTCGATGACTTCCAGGCGGGTCATCGGCCCGTGGTTTTGAATGGACTCGTCGATCTCTTTGGAGTGACGTGAGACCACACCCGTGAGGCTCCTCACAGACTGCCGCCATTCCTCACGCACGGCGGGCATCTCGGATTCGAGCATGGGGCGCAATGGCTCATCCTCGGCGCGGAGTCGGGCGAGTTGCTCGGCTGAGACATTGGGTTTGGCTTTCATCGTCAGTCCTCGGTGATGAAGGCAGTGCGGACGTAAACGGTTGCCGTCCAAAAGGTCAATGAGCCACAATTGCCGCACCGCTTTTTTGTGAAAAACGAGTCTGGGACACAGCACGCCATGCAACCTGATTTCCGTGAAGTTGACCCACGAGAATTGCGCGTACCGCCATCCCGGCCGCAAGGTGCAGACCCTGCAAAGCTGCAACGACAGATTGCCAAATTTGGAGCGACTCGTGTGGGAATGCCGCCGTTGTGGGTTTTCGAGTCGTCGGATGGCATTCTGGTCATTTACAATGGGACCACTCGCGCGACGCGAATCGCGAAGCTGGCACCGGGAACCACGGTGCCAGTGGAAGTCATTGGAAGGATCCCCAAAGCTCACGCCAAGTCACCGACGATCGGAGAAGTGCTACCATGATTTCGCCTATTCAACAAACGATCGTCGAGAAGCTCTTGACGTTATGCAGTCTCTCACCTGACATCCGATTCGGTCAGTTGTTGGCCAATTTGGGATTCCTGTCCGAGGAATTTGAAAATCAGTCGCTCTGGGACATCGAAGACGAACAGTTGTTGAATGTCATCGGAACTCATCTCGCTCAGTTAAGCCAACGACAAGCGGCCATCACCCAGCCTGACACGGACAAAGCGGCGGCTTCACGGCCGTTGATGCCGGTCTTGAAACCATAGCGCGGCGAAGCCGCAATGTGGCACGACGCTTCGCGGCGTGAATCGCGACGCGGAGCGTCGCGCCACAATCTTGCAGAAAAACATCGCCTTCGGCGATAACTCTGTAGGGCAGGTCACCAAGCGGATTTCTCGAGCTCGAATCCGACCTAGAAGAACCCCGCATCCAACAGCGCGTGGCTGAGCCGCGTGCCGAAGAGGGAACGACTCCGGCAAGGTGGCTCATGGAGAACGATGGGAAGACGGACGTCGTGACTTGCTCGTCGCAGCGGTTTTTGAATGGCTGCGCGGAGTCGGGTTGCCGAGGACTGTCAGACGTGTTCGCAGATCGCGGAGGCTGACCGTTTCGGCCCAATCATTCAGCGGGTAGGACTTCGTGCCGGGATGCACGACGAACACACGGCGCAGGTTCAAATCCTCGTGCGCGATCTGTAACGACTTGGTGATGCCGGGGGCATCCGCATACTTGAACTCGAAGCCGTAGCGCTGGCCGTTGAGGAAGACGAGCAAGTCGAGTTCGGCTCCACCTTGAGTGTTCCAGAAGTACGCCTCGCGGTCGCCGGTGACTCGCAACACTTCTTCCAGTGCGAAACCTTCCCAGGAGGCTCCCAGTTTGGGATGCGACTCCAATGCGGAGAACGAGGTGATTCCCATGAGCGTGTGGAACAAACCGCTATCGCGCAGATAGACCTTGGGGGACTTCACCTGTCGCTTGCCGAGGTTCTCGAACCAGGGGGGCAACTGCCGCATCACAAACGCTCCGCAGAGGATGTCGAGATGTCGTTTGACGGTCGTGTGCGCTTCACCCAGCGAACGTCCGATTTCCGAGGCGTTCCAAATTTGGCCGTGGTAGTGCGCGACCATGTTCCAGAAACGCCGCATCGTGACCGCCGCCACTTGGACTCCGAAGAGACGCAGATCACGTTCCAGAAATGTCTGCACGAAGTCGTCTCGCCACTGCCGGCTCTCGGCGTCGGTTGTGGCGAGGAACGAGCGTGGAAATCCTCCGCGCCACCACAACGACCGCATCTCTTTCGCGCCAGCTTCCGACAGATTGAACCCGGCCATCGGGATCAGCGACACGCGGCCCGCCAGCGATTCTGAAGCTCCTCGCACCAGATCAGGTGACGCGCTGCCCAACAACAGAAACCGCGCGGGAAGCGGTTTGCGATCGGCCAACACACGCAGCACGGGAAACAACTCGGGCCGCAATTGAGCTTCGTCGATCACGACAAAGCCGCGCAGCGGTTCCAGCGTCGTCATCGCGTGCGTCAGTCGCGAGGCATCGGCTGGCGACTCCAAATCGAAGTATTCGGCATCGCGTTGTTTCGCGAACTGCCGGGCGAGCGTGGTCTTGCCGCACTGTCGCGGTCCCAACAGCATGACAATGGGGTTCGTGCGAAACCGCGTCGCGATCAAGTCTGCCAATTCGGGCCGTTTGAGCGTTGCCATCGTCCTTGCAATTTGAGCACTCGACGCTCAATTTGCAAGGAGGCGTTTTCTCAAGCTCATCACGCGGATTTCACGATCAGGAAGCCGACCAAGAAAATTCCGGCGGCGAGCTTCGCGGATCGGAAGCCGACTGTGATGGCCATTTGACCGATCTCACGCTGAGTGGGTCTGGCTACGCTTTCAACGGCCCGTTCGCCAGCTCTTCATACACGCCGACGATCTGACGCACGTTCTCTTCGAACGTATGCCGCAGTGCGAGTTCTCGCGCCGCACAGGACATCGCCGCACGACGTTTGGAATCGAGCGTTTGACGCATCAGATCCGCGAGTCCTTTGGAATCAGCGGGATCGTCAAGTAGATAACCCTGTTCGCCAACGGTCATCAGTTCGCCTGCGCCGTTGAACTTCGTAGTGATGACCGGCAGTCCGCACGCGAGGGCTTCGAGCACGACTAAGCTACACGGATCGTAGAACGTCGGTTGCACGTAAACGTCAGCCGCCGCGTAGAAGTCGCGCGGATCGTCAACCGCTCCGACGAATGTGGCCTCATGATCGACCCCCTGCCAACGAGCGAGCCAGCGCATGCCCCGTGTTCGCTTGCCGCCCACCACGACCACCTTCGCGCGGACCCCTTCGCGTCGCAACCTCCCCAATGCGCGAATCAGTGTCGGCACTCCCTTCAGCTTGAGGTTGTGAGCCACGATCAAGAACAGCACTTCGTCGTCAGCAACGCCCAGTCTTAAACGAGTCGGCTCGCGATGCTCAGTTCGCCACTCTGGAGAAAAGCGTTGCACATCAACGCCGTTGTAGATCAACCGCAACCGCGAATCAGGAAGCCCGTGTAGCCGCTGCATGTCGCGATAAACCATCTGCGACAACGCTAACACCACCGGTCCGTGCGGCGAACCAAATTGCATTCGAGTCAGCTCAGCAAACTCGCGATAACGCGGCAGAAACCGATCGACGACACGCTTGATCGGGTGCATCCACCTCGGCGCGAGCATCAAGTTCCGTTCCTCCGCTGCCGTTCGCGAACCGCCATGCGGCTGCAAGATGTCGCCGTACCAACCGAAGCCCATGTCGTGAACGATATCGAGATCAAGCTGTCGCAGAA
>JAPLNX010000231.1 GCA_026400935.1 Planctomycetia bacterium
GATCCCGCCTCAGCCGCCTTCGCTTCCAGACGCAACAAATCAGCCAGCCCCAAGCCCATTAGCGGAGCGCCGATCTGCAGCAGGTTCCGCCGTGTGATGCCGGAGCAATTTTGAAATGTGTGGTTGTTGATTCGCAACATGGCAGGCTTCCGAGAGCGGTTTGGCAAACTAACCCGAAGCGTCAGCGAGGGCGAACGCTTCACAGGACTTCGAATTCATGGCGTTTTTGGAGCGTTCGCCCTCGCTGACACTTCGGGTTAGTGATTGAATAAAAACTCGTTGGTCGCCAACAGCGACCACAACAGTGAACGGCAGGCTTCTGGTCGATCGCGTTCCGCAGTCAGGAAATCAACCGCGGCTTTCAGTTCTTCGGGGCGAGGTTGTCGGGCCAGGACTCGGAGGAATATGGCGTTGGCGAGTTCGGTGTGTGACTTGTCGCTGGCAGCGAGTTGTTGAGCGTAGCCGGTCTTCTCGGTCAGCTTGCGTTGAATCTCGGCCGAGTTCACCAGTTCCAACGCTTGAGTCAGTGCTGGCGAATCGACTCGTTCGCATTCGCACGCGGACATCCGAGCGGGGCGACCGAAGACATCCAGGAAATGCGCGGCGACGTTTTCGTCGGGCAGGTCGATTGCTCGTGTGCCAGCGGCGACACCGGGAAAGTTCGTTGGCACGTCGAGCACTTGGCTGATCCCGTCGAGCAAAACTTCGGCGGTCACTCGTCGCGGATAGAACCGGGCGAACGTTTGCGTATCGCCCGCGTTGCCGGGATGCGGAGCTGATTCCAAACCGTAGGCGTAGCTATTGGTGATGACTCGAATGAGATGCTTCACGTCGAAGCCACTGGCGATGAAGTCTTGAGCCAAAGCGTCGAGCAGTTCCGGATTGCTCGGCGGATTCGTGCTGCGAGCGTCGTCGATCGGGTGAACGATGCCGCGGCCGAGGAAGTGAGCCCACATGCGATTCGCCATCGTGCGCGCGAAGAACGGATTGTCGGCACTCGTCATCCACCGCGCGAGACTGTTGCGCGGATCGTCATGCAGTCCGAGCGAGAACTCAGTCCCTCCAAGCGGTCGCGGCTTGAGAAGCTCGCCGGTGCGTGGGTGCAACACGTCACCGCGATCCTTCAGAAAGATGATCTCATCGGTCGGGACTTCGGCATCCGCGAAGCCTCCCTTGCGACCAACTCGCGAGAAGACTGCCGCCAAACCGAAGTAATCCGACTGACTCCAGCGTTCCGTCGGATGATGATGGCACTGAGCACACTGCACACGGACGCCAAGAAATGCTTGCGAGACGGACTCAACATACTCCGGCGACTTCCGCACGGTGCGATACCAAATCGCGGGCGGGTTCTCGTTCTGGCTGCCGCTGGCGGTGATAACCTCGGACACAAAACGGTCATACGGCTTGTTCGCCGCGAGCGAATCACGAATCCACGCAGCGAAGAGCGTCGTTCCTGCGCGTTGCTTGCTCGTTGAATATCCGGCCCCGCGATTCTGTAAGATGTCAGCCCACTTCAGCGTGAAGTAACTCGCATACTCCGGTCGTTCCAACAGGCGGTCGATCAGCCTCACTCGTTTGTCGCTGCGCGTATCGGCCAGAAACTCTGTGACCTCTTCGTTCGTCGGCAGCGTGCCGCAGATGTCGATCGTTGCTCGACGCAGGAACGTCTCATCGTCGGCCGGTGAAGAGGGAACGACTCCCATTCGTCGCCATTGAGCGAGCAAATGGCGGTCGAACGAGGATGCTCCCAGCTTCGGCTCCAATTGATCGAGTTGTTTTTGTGCGGCGGCCATCTTGGTCGGATCGCTCGCGAATGGAACGGCGGCATGAAACGTCGCGATCTGTTCGCCAAATCGAGCCATCACTGACACGAGCCCGTGTTGCGAAGTCGTCGTGACCAACCCATCCGCCTCGACGTTCGCGATGTTCGGTTCGTTCGATTGGTAGACCGCCTGACGAGTCACCTCTCGCGATTTGCCGTCGGAAAAGAACGCCGTCACTCGCAGTTGTTGCGTCGCATTGGGTTTCAGAACTTGCTGGTTCGGCGAAAGCTCGATGCGAATCAAACGAGGATCATTGGCCCGCGGCGCAGTCGCTCCCTGAGCAATCCATTCGCGGAGAATCTGGTAGTCGTCACTCGTTTCATCCAACCGCCGCCCGCCACCGTGAGGGACTCTCGAAGTCGCCTTGAGCAACAACAAGCTGTGGTCGGGTGCCGCGTAATTCAACCGCCGCCCTTTGCTGTCGGTGACGAGTGCGTCGTAATCCACTTCCGGCTCAAACCCGAACAACGAGAGCTTGAACCCATTCTGCCCCGTCGCCTTCCCGTGACATCCACCACTATCACAACCGAGCTTGGTCAGGATTGGGACAACATCGGTGCCGAAGTGAACTTCGGCGGCGGCAAGTGTTTGATTCAACGGGATCGCGCTGGCTATCAGCAGTAGAAAACAAGCGATGTCTTTGAGGTTGGTCATCCGATATGTCTCGCCAAGTCGCATAAATCCTGGAGTGCTGCGGCTCGACGCAGCCCTTGGCTCAATTGCAATAACGATTCTCAAGGTTTCAAAAACGTCGCTACGAAGATCGACTGTCCCGATAGTCGTTTTCTCGATGATCGACGTCCTCATTCCAAATGATCACAGGGCTGCGTCGAACCGCAGCAGTCCAGGTTACGTGGCTACTCAATAATCTCCAACGGAAATAATCCGCTGCCAAAATACTTCGCCTCATCCTCGACGACACCGACGGTAAAGAGCCTCAAGAAATTCTGTCGGCCCAACGGAGCATCATCGTTGATGACAATTTGCAGCGTTCCTTTGTCGGTCTGACCAGTGAAGGTTTCGCCTCGACCGCGCAGACCAACGATATCCGTCACCCGCCCGGGAGCCGCCAGTTCGGTGTGCATCTTGCCGATGAAGCCGTTGATCCGCTTGGCGGAATAGCTCACTTTGATCGTCTCGCCCCGCTTCGCGCGAATCACGGCAAACGGATCGACTTCGACCAGAAAGGCCGCCGGTTGCACATCAATGGTGACGGGGTTGCTGATGACCGCCACTGTTTCAGTCTTCTTATCTGTGGTCGCGATTGAGGTTTCCGCACGAACGGCGAACGAGTAACGACCGACCGGCAATGTCTGAGGTAAATAGAAACTGAGATATCCTTTTTTCTCCCCAGGCGCGATGACCGCCGTTTGATTTGGGATAGAGTCTGGTAACCCGACACCGATCAGTTTGACGGCCGCTTGATGACCGGTGTCGCGCCGCTCGATGTGAATGGCGACATCGACCACACCACCCGGTGAACACTTCGCGGTGAGCTTGCCGTAAAGATGATGCTCAATCAGTTCATGAGCGTCCGCCGTGATCCGCAGCGGCCAAACGGAATCTGCGACGTGATCCGCCCCCAGCCGTTCGGCGTTCCCGAACGAACGATCGTGCCGCCGCGAACCGCGCGACGTGTCGCACTTTGATTGGCCGCCTCAGCCACTCCCTCAAGTTTCAATTCGCCAAACTGAGCCTCTCCGTTTTGATCCGCCGAAACAACGACAACCGCTCGATTAACTCCCGGACCAAGCCACACGTCGGGACAGTCCAAACCAACGGGCAAATCCTTCGCCGATACACGAATCGCTCCCTCGCAACCGCGTCGCCGAAACGCCAACAGATCAAGCACTTCTCGGCCACCGCGTCGCACATTCAACGAAGACAAATCATCGTGACGCGGAACAGCAACCAGACGAAAGTCAGACTCCTCGCGCCGCACACTCAGTTGATAAATCCGACGCGGCTCAGGCTGCGAGCCGCCAATCAGATTTTGAATGACTATCAAATAGCGACCGTCCTGCGGACAGACCCAACGTCCCGTAGGATCAAGATGACTCGTCGAAAACGAACCGCCGATGTTTCGGACTTCGTCACCGAACTGAGCCAACTCGTTCTGTCCTGTTGAGTCCAGCACGCTGATCTGCAAATCAACCGGCGATTGAATTCGTTGACCAAGCGCTTCGATAAAGAAGACTTCGCCGCGACGAGCCTCAATCGCAAACCAGTCTCGTTCGTCACGCTCAACTAGCTGACCGCTCACTTCGCACGGGATCACCAACTTTTGAGCCGCCGGCGGCGAATGATTGTCAGCACGATCCAACACGACAGGCACGTCGCACACACCGATCACGACCGGTGCTTGACTCCCTGCGAAGTGATACGGAAAAGAAGCCCCTTCAATTACTGCTTGCGCCGGCAGCAGGCGTGTTCCCAACGGCCATGAAGGTTCAGCAAGCAACGCTGGGATCTCGACTTCGATGCGATCCAACAACTCATCAGGCGAGCGGGGCGGTGTCAGCCCCCCGGTTGTTATCACCGACGAAGACTTGGAGGCTGACGCCGCCCCGCTCGCCGGGTGCAGATTCCAACCGTGAAGCACGACACGCGATGCTTTGCCCCGTTCGATCACACCCGGAACCGTGAACGCGACTCGCGGGCCAGCGTCGATGTCGAGCCGGTAATAATGCTCGGCGCTCCCCGACGATGTGAGTTCTTGAATCCTCACGACATACGAGCCGTCGGTCGGCACGCGAAAGTCGATCAGCGGGTCGATCCCGAAATAACCGCGGTTGACCGCCAGCCGCTTTCCATCAGCGTCAAACAGTTCCATCACCGCTCGCAACCGCGAATCAATCCGCTCCGCTGAGCACTCGATGACGACACGCTGACCGCGCTTCGCATCAAAACGAAAATGATCCGCGTCACCCGCTTTGTCGAGCCGTCCGTTGATGACAACGTTCAACGGCACCGCCATCGCGGCAGCGATCGTCTCGTTCGGTTCAACCTCTAATTGATCAAGCCGATTGCCGATCACGAAGGTTCGAGCTGAACTGACTCCGTTATCACCGACAGCCCACAGGTCACACAGGCCGAGTGCCGCATCTGCCGGAACCGTCAACCGAAAACGGCCCGCATCCAATCGCTCACAACGGAGACCGTTCACATTGCAATGCAGCGTCCGCAGCCCTTGCAGGTTGCTGCCACCGACGGTCACTTCGACCGTCTGGCCAACCTGAGCACCCATCGGGAAAACCGTGCTCAGCACCGGCGGTGCTTGTCCAAAGACCGCGTGGTCAGAAAACATCGCCAGCCAAACGGCTACGAATACGAGTACCCGGCGATATTGTCTGCGGACAATCATCAACAACTTCCCAACGAGCATTGTGTTGAATTTGTCCGTCAGGCCGATTCACATGACCGAACTCGTCAACTGCCCCCGTAGAATGTATCGGCCATTGTTGATGCACCGATAGTTCCGACCCGCAACGCTGCAAATAGTCTGTCGACTCTTCTGCGGGTTATGCGAATTGCTCCGACGGGCGATGTGACATCAAAAAGCCGGGCATGTTTCGATATGGGGCTGCCGTTCCACTCGTTAAACGTCGAGATCTTTGACTTCAAGAGCGTGTTTTTCGATGAATTCACGCCTAGGTTCGACTGCGTCTCCCATTAGGATGCGGAACATTTCGTCCGCCGCGGCAGCGTCTTGCATGGTGATCTTCAAGAGCGTTCGCGTTTTGATATCCATTGTCGTTGCCCAAAGTTCTTCGGCGTCCATTTCTCCGAGACCTTTGAAGCGAGTGATCTTCTTTCCCTTCTCACCAAGTTTTCGCAACGACGTCAGCAGTTCTCGAATGCTGCTGAGCTTCAAATTGCCGCTGGCGTTTTCGATGTGGAACGGGAAGAACGGTTCGCCGTTGCGGTTCCCTGCCGAAAGCAGGTCTTTCATTGCGAGTCCGAATGTCTGAAGCTCTTTCAGCGTCTCGTTAATGACACGGACTTCGTGCAGTTCAACGATTTGCAACAGAATACCAACGTCTTGCGGCACGGGTTTACCAACACCGGGTTTGCCACTCGCATCAACCGCAGAGGCGGGAGCGGGAACTGGCGGCGTCAGCAATGAAAGTGCGGCTTCAGCGATCGTGAACTCTTCGCCACGCTTTTGTTCTTCCTCGGCAAGGAAGCGATCCAAATCTTCTTTGTTGAAGAACCAATGCTGGTCTTTGCCGACAAAAACCCGAAAACGCGGCAAGCTACCATCAGCGGCGAGATGATGTGTCGTGACATGTCGGAGGTCGATACCACGGCGTTCCATTGTTTCGAGCGGTTCGGACAGACGGCGAATCAGGCTGACCAGTTTTTGCAGCGAGTCTGCTTCGACCTTCTTGCCGTCTTCCAACACAACGATGCTCTCACTGAGGCCGATCTCGATCAACTCGCTCATCATTTGCTCGTGCGATTGAACGTACCGCGTCTTGCCGCGCTGCTCGACCACTTTGTAAAGCGGCGGTTGAGCCACATAGATGCAGCCGTTCTCAACCAGTTTGCGAAGATGTCGGAAGATGAAGGTCAACAGCAACGTGCGGATATGGCTACCGTCAACGTCTGCATCAGTCATCATGATGATCTTGCCGTAACGTCGAGTGTTGACATCTTCGAGTTCCGCACCGGGGGGAACTCCGATCGCTTTGAAGATGTTCGCGATTTCTGCGTTGTCTAGAACTTTGACGAGTTGTGCTTTTTCGACATTCAGAATCTTGCCACGCAACGGCAAGATCGCCTGCACGTTTGAGTCGCGGCCGGTGTCGGCTGAGCCACCGGCGGAGTCACCTTCGACGAGATACAGTTCGGTGAGATTCAAGTCATGGCTGCGACAATCGCGGAGTTTTTCAGGCAATCCGCCTGTCGTGAGCCCACCTTTCTTGCGAACCATTTCACGGGCTTTGCGAGCCGCTTCGCGAGCTTCTGCCGCTCGGAGACCTTTCGTCAGCAGCAACTTCGCCGTCTGCGGGTTCTCTTCGAGATACTTATGTAAACCGTCATGAACGATCGACGTGACTATCCCTTCGACCTCTCCGTTACTCAGCTTGGTTTTTGTCTGTCCTTCGAATTGAGGATTCGGAACTCGGACGGAAACGATCGCCGCTAGTCCTTCGCGGAAGTCTTCGCCGCTGGGTGTGAAGTCTTTGAAGATGTTGTTCTTTTTGCCGTAGTTGTTGAAGACGCGTGTGAGGGCATTCTTGAAGCCGGTCAGGTGCGTACCACCTTCGATGTTATTGATGTTGTTCGCAAACGAACGAATGCTTTCCGAGAAGCCATCGTTGTACTGCATTGCGACTTCGACTTCAGAACCGTCGATCACTCCCTTGATGTGGATCACGTCATTGTGAATTGCCGTGTCTGCTCGATTCAAGAACTTGGCAAATTCCACCAAACCGTTTTCATAGTGGAACTCTTCTTGTTGACCGTTCCGTTCGTCTTGCAGCCGAATACGGATACCAGCGTTGAGAAACGTCAACTCTTGCAGCCGCTTGGCGAGTACATCGAAATGAAACTTCGTGTCTGTAAAGATTTGATAATCAGGTTGAAATGTAACTTTTGTCCCTGTTGTTTCGCACTTACCGATCTTCTGCAAATCATGCACGCGATGTCCACGAGCGAACTCCATCGTCCAGACATGTCCCTCGCGACGGACTTCAACTTCCAACCATTCCGCACATGCATTGACCGCCGTGATACCGACACCGTGCAAACCGCCGGTGCCGGTCTTGTAGCCGCTCTGTCGATCAAACTTACCGCCAGCATGGATCTTGGTGAAAACGATTTCCAGAGCGGACTTGCCCCCTTGATCGGCCATTGCACCAACAGGAATGCCACGGCCATCATCGAGCACCGTCGCGCTACCATCTGCGTTGATGTTGACCGTGATCGTCGTAGCGAAACCGTTGACCGCCTCGTCGATAGAGTTATCAACGACCTCAAAGACCAAGTGATGCAACCCTCGTGAAGCGCGATCGCCGATGTACATATCCGGCCGCAACCGAATCCCTTCGATTCCTTCAAGTGCCCGAATGTTGGTTTCGTCGTAAGTGCCAGCAGCAGGCGTAGTCGTTGGTTGATCGCTCATAAGGTTTGCATCCTGTCGGCCGGTTTGAATACCGGCGAGCAAACGGTTTCAAAACCGTTCTACTTTTTTTGATCCGTCTTCAGGCGGAATTTCAAATCTTTGATCTTCAATTGCGGCTGTTGTTGTCGCAGCGTGGCCAGCAACGTTTGTTTGTGAAAACTAGCAAGTTCACTGAGTTGCCCGGTATTGGAAACACCTATCTGCAACACACCTCGACTGAGCGCAATCACCGACGAATTCTTCGCCACTTCGTCTCCTGCTGCCAATCTCCATGCTTGCTGCAATTGTTGAGTCCCTTGAACTCGTGCCAATCCTTTGAGTGCAATCAGTTCCGACAACACTTTGCCAAGCTGTTGCGGCTCCGGTGGCCGCTTGCCAATCGGCTTAAATCCTCGCAAATCGGCATACGGATCGTGTGCCATAGGACTCTCCGTACTTCTGAATTACCGATCTCTCGACAGCGGCATCACGACGTATTGATAACCGTCATCTGTTTTAAGCAACGCGGCACTCTCTGAATCGTTCAGCATCACTTTGACCGAACTGGCCGAGTCGAGAATTCGCAAGAACTCGACGATGTAACGCGGGTCAAACGTAATCGTTAGTGATTCGCCGTCGTAACTGATCGGCACTTCGACTTTCGATTCGCCGATGTCCGCCACAATACTTTTAAGTCGCAGAACGCCATTGCCAAATTCAAAATCTACCCCGCGACTTTCTTCGCTGGTCACGATCTGAGCCTGACGTACTGCTGACTGGAATGGTCCAACAACCATGTCCATTTGCACGTTCGAAGAATTCGGCACCACATCGGCATAGCGAGGAAAGCGTCCTTCAACCAAGCGGCTATAAATCGTCGAACTACCGCACTTCACCAACACGCTGTTGGGATACACGGCCAAATACACGTCTTGGTCCGCTTCGGTGATACTCTTCTCTATCAAGGCGAGCGCCTTTGAGGGGACGACCGGATGAGTCGTTCTTGGCTCGACAGTTCCAACCGTTGTGACCACGGTACTGACCACCGCGAGACGGCGACTGTCGGTTGCCGCCATCGTCAACTTGTCTCCGAGGAACTCTAGTAACACGCCGCCTAACGCGTAACGCGTGCTTTCAACGTCTGTCGCGAAGACCGTACGGCGAATCATCTCTTTGAAGGAGGCCGCCGGAATGACGTAATAGCTCTCTGCATCGAAGGCTTGCACCGGAGGAAACTCAGCGGGGTCTTCAGCGGACAAACGAAATTCACTGTGGCCCGATCGAATCCAAACCGCCTTTTCACCGACTTCTAGATCTACACTCTCGTCGGTCAATTCTCGAATGATGGAAACCACCCGATCTTTCGGCAGTAGCACTTCGCCCGATGAATCAGTTTCAACACCTGGGATGTCGTAGCGAATACCTATTTCCTGGTCGGTGCCGATGAGAGTCGCTTTGCCACCTCCGACTTGCAGCTTCACGTTCTTGAGGATGTCCTTAGGCGAACGAGAGGGAACAACACCGCTGACGATTTGAAAGGCCGTGGATAACGAGGGTCGGTGGCAATGGAGCTTCATGTTAGGACCGCATCAAAGGAGTGAAAAAGTTGCCTGACAGACTCTTCTTATAAAAGTTTTTAAGAGAGTTGTATTCGTATCAGAGAGGGTCAAAATTGTTGATTGTTCAACCAATAAAAACGGAGTGGCAAGGTAGCGAAAAACTTACGTTCTCACAACGAGCGAATCAGCTTGTCGATATCGCGTGGAGTGGGTGTTGAGAGTAGTTTGAAAGAGGTCAATAAGTGTCCGTTTTGCAACAACCAATTTGTGGCTGATCAGGTTCGGTGGAGACCACTAACCTTTTTCAACGGCAGCTGAACGAGTTATCGACAGTTCGATTTGAGCCATCCGCAGTCTCAAAGTCGCGTCAACTTTGAGACGTTCCTCGTGACGGCGGACAGCATGTAAAACCGAAGAGTGCTGTCGCTCGAAGAAATCACCGAGTTGAATTAACGGTGTCCCACAAAGTTTGCGACATAGCCACATCGCTGCTTGTCTTGGCAAAACAAGGGCTTGAGATCGAGTGCTTGAACGCAACGCGGTTAAAGTGACACCGAACTCAGCGGCGACCGCTTTCGTGACTCGTAACGGAGCGATCTTGTGAGTCGAATAATCGAGTCGAAGTAACTCTTCGATTGTTTCCCGTTTAATTAGACCACGACGTTCGGCCAATTGAGTAATAAGGCCGGCTAGTTCGCGAGGTGAGACTTTGACAGACTCAGCTAGAAGCGAGAGAGCCTCACGAGGGATTGACACTTTGGTTTGTTGAGCGAAGTGTCGCAACAACAACAGGCGACCTTCGGAACTAGGCAACTTGATGGAGAGAATGGTCCCACCTCGAAAACGGTTCACCAGTTTTGGGAGATAAGTCGCCAATTGACCGGGCATTTGCGTGCTACTGACGACGACATCGTTTCCGTGACCAAGCAGCTCTTCGATCGCAGCGAGAAGCTGTTGTTGCGTCTGTGGTCGGCCCGATATCGAGTGGATGTCTTCGCAGCAAAAGACCGATATAGCTCGGAATCGAAGCTGAAATTCAGCCAGTTCTTTCTTGTCGGATGACTCAGCCAATTGAGCGGCAAACTCACTGGCGGTGATGACACTCGCGTTGGTCAGATCGCGAACAAATTCCCGGATCAATGCCGATTTGCCGCAGCCTGCAGCGCCAACCAAGTACAGCAATCGCCCTTTCCCTTCGCGAACTGGTTTCATCAAACGACTCAACGCAACGCGAGCGAAACGTTGCTCAGCGAGGGGAATGAGTGTTTCGGAGTTCGCAGCTGAGTGAGACAAAGTTTCCTCGAAATGTAGCCCGGTTTTTCAAACTGGGTCGCTAAACAGCCCCGTACGGTTTGAAAAGACGGGTGACGAAGATTGCTTATCTGTCTTCCGTCTTACGATACAGGTCCACAAATTGTGCCTGCTTGATCGGCAACGTGACGACGATCTTGGCTTTTTCAAACCGACGGCGAGTGTTTCGGCTCCGCTCCCATTCGTCTTGCGTGATCTGACCGTCTTTGTTGACGTCTAGCGAGAGAAACGCGACGGCGCCGGGCGAGCTGTCGGTGGTGGGCGACTTCGTATCTGCTGCAGACTTAGCGGAATTAGTAGGCTTGCTGGTGTCGTTCGCAGTAGCGGCGGTTGTCGGAGTTGATGCGGACTGAGCTGACTTGGCGTCAGCCGTGGTGGTGGTTACAGAAGTCCCTTTTTTGTCTTTGTCAGCTTTCACGGGTGTGGGGAGCAATTCGCTCGGGGTCAAGAAGCCGTCGCCGTTGCGATCGAGGTCAAAGAATTTGGCGAACGCGCTCCGCTCCCATTCGTGCAGTGCAATCTGGCCGTCACCGTTTTTGTCTTTTTCACGGTACTCGTCAGGTAGATCTTTCGTGACGCGAGTCTTCGGTTTCTTTTCCTTTTTGGAATTTTTGCCGGATGACGAATCCTTTCCCCCGCCGCTGGACGAGGTTGAGTTCTCGCGGTCTTCGCGTCGTCGGTCGCGTCGAGAATCATTATCGGAAGGTTCTTCAGAACGGCCCATTTCGCGGCTATCAGGTTCGCCGCCTTGTGGACGTAGATCGCCCGGAGGTCCGCCCCCGCCCTCGGGTCGGCGAAATTGAAATTGGCCGCTGGCTCGACCTTGTTCAAACTGCTCACGCAATTTCTGAGAAATGCCCTGGAAATCTTGCAGATTGACGGCCCGCGAGCCGTCAAGTCCCGCGCGGGCATACATGTCCTTGAGGAATCCGGGAAGCTGCTGAATTTCATCGGGATCGAGCAAGCCATTTTGGTTACGGTCCATCCGCTGGAACGATTCTTCGGGAGTCGGCATGCGACCGCCGAACCCGCCTCCTCCGGGACCACCCCCACCGCGTTGGGCATGAGCGATTGATTCAAAACCGCAGAGAGAGAAGATCAACGTACAGGCGAGGACTTGTGATCGGAATGGGGTCGTCATTAGGGCTCCTCGTTTGTTACCTAACTCTGGATATTCATGTTGTCTTCAGGTTGTCTATGTCAGAGTCACTGGACGTTGATCGTCTGAATTGTTGGCGCTCTCACCAAAACTCGTCGGTTTCTTGGAATAAGCACAGCCGATTATGCCGACCGCTTGCGGACAATCAACACAATTGTTGGCGATCTCGTTCGGTGTTGGTCGTAATGACCTTGCCGCTGTCGCAGTGGTAACCGCAAGAAGTTACGAACAATCCCGAAACCTGTTACATCCTTTGTAAGTATGCGACTCGTCGATGACCGATCCAAACCGCGTGTTGAGTTTTCCTTGCCTGCCCGTTTCACATAGTTGTGCTAATTGTGCCAGTTAACCGGAAGCCATTGAGGTTCCTTGCCCAAAAGCCAACGAGTTCTGAATTCAGCGGTGCCAGTCACCGGTCTGTTCCTGAGAGCCTTCCCATGAAATCCTTATTCCTTCGCAGCGCGTTCTTGCTGGTGATTGCCGTTTTGTGTTTGGCAACTTCGCCACTCAAGGCCCAGCGTCCGGGTGGCGGCGGTGGCAGAGGTGGCTTTGGCGGCGGCGGGCCAGGTGGTGGGCGTGGCGGGTTCGGTGGCGGCGGTTCATTGGGAATACTGCAGCGTGACACAAACGCCGAAGAACTCAAACTAACCGACGACCAGAAAGCGAAGATCAAAGAACTGTCCGAGAAGCAACGCGAAGACACGCGGATGCGCGACATCTTCGGCAAAATGCGTGATGCGTCCGACGAGGAACGAACCGCGCTGCAAGCGGAGACAGTGAAGCTCACCGAGTCCATCCGGTTACAAACGGACGCTGATCTCAAGCAGATTCTCATGCCGGAACAGTTCACCCGATATCGCCAATTGGCGTTGCAACAACGGGGTGTCAGCGCGATCGGCGACAGCGATGTTTCCGGAGAATTGAAGCTCAGCGAAGAGCAACTCGCGAAGTTGAAAGCGATCTCTGAAGAATCAGATAAACGTCGCAACGAGTTGTTCGCCAAGATGCGCGAACAGGGTTTCGGCGGTGGCGGTGGCGAAGATATGCGGACCAAGATGGAAGAGATGCGAAAAGAGTTTGAAGAGAAACGCATCGCGATCCTGACCGATGCGCAACGCAAACAGTGGGAAGTTTTGCGTGGTCCGGAGCCAGTCGCAGAAGATGACGCAGCGAAGAAAGACACGGCGAAAGCAGATTCTTCTAATGACGCGGGTTCGCGATTTGCTCGACGTTCGGTACCGGTCGCGGATGCTGACGCGGTTGTCAGTCAGTCAGTCGGAGACGGCCGGCCGGCTCGCGTGGCGATTACGTCGTTCGGCAAAGCGGCTGATGTGGCACTCGCCGTGAAGGCGGCGAGCATCACGAGTGAAAAACCAGCAGACGGTGACGCAGCGAAGAACGCAGGTCCGCAAGAGAAGGTCGATCTGAAAGTCGAGAAGCTAACGTTCAATTTCCGTTTCGCTCCGTGGGCCGATGTGCTCAAGACGTTCGCAGAACTCGGCGGGCTGACGCTTGATTTGAATGTGATTCCGCCGGGAACCTTCAACTACTTCGACGAAAAAGAATACACACCGACCGAGGCGTTGGACGTCATTAACGGCTACTTATTGCAGAAGGGATTTGTGCTCGTTCGTCGCGATCAGTTTCTCGTCGTTCTAAATGTCGATGACGGCATTCCACCGAATCTGGTCCCGAACATTCCGCTCGAAGAACTGGCCCAGCATGGCAAGAATGAGTTACTCAACATCATTCTGCCGGTTGAGGGAATCACTGCCGAAGAAGCCGCCGAAGAGGCGAAAGAATTAATCGGCCCGCAAGGGTCAGTCGTCGCGCTCAAGAAGCTCACGGCGATCAGCGTGACTGACATCGGGACAAACCTGCGACGTATTCAACGACTGCTTTCGGGAGTAACCGCCAACCCGGGTGACCTCGCCTTCAGGTCATTCGACTTGAAACATATCGAGGCCACAGACGCAGAGAGGACAGTGCGCGAATTGTTCGGACTGCCTCGCGGCATTGAGTCAGTCAGCGACGGAGTCGGCTCTCGAAGTCGTGGCAGTGATCAGCGCGACCCGCGTGATGACCGCAGCCGCACACCGCTACCGACCGCTGCGAAAGCCAAGATTCAAGTGGCAATCGACGAAAGAACCAATCGTTTGCTCATCACTGCTGGTGTCGCAGAGATGAAGATTGTCGAAGATACGCTCAAAGCGATCGACGTTGCAGAAGAAGTCGGAACAACTGGGACTCGTAAGCCACGCAACCGTGATCCGTACCTGCACGTTTACTCGGTCAAAACGGCTGACCCGATGGAAGTCGCGAAGACTTTGGGAGTCCTTTATCCCGGCTGTGTTGTGAACGAAGACGGTCGTGCCCGTCGGCTGCACATTCACGGCACTCCGGCACAGCACGAACAAATCGAGCGGACGATCAAGCAACTCGACGGCGAAGGTGGCGGCAGCACGTCGGTCGCTGTTGTTCCGACCGGTCGCATTGATGCGCTCACCGCGACGACCACGTTGCACATGCTGTTTGTTGGTGAGAAAGATGCGGCCCCGTCCATTCAACCGCACCCAGCCGGATCAGCGTTGATCGTTCGCGGCACAGCGGACCAAGTGAATCAAATCAAGATGTTGCTGACGCAAATGGACCCGAACGCGCTGGCCGGTGAACGTCAAAAAGGAACGCTGCGTTCCATCCCGCTCGGTGGCCGAGACGCGGATGAGTTCACCGCCATGATCAAGCAATTCTGGAGCACTCGGCACTCGAACCCGATCATTGTCGTCCCGTCGCAAACGAAGCCGGTCAATGATCTGCGAGTTCCGTCCGCCACAGCGCCGACGGAAGAGAAGCCTCGTTCGCGAGTCGGACGGACATCGAGTTCCGCAGCCGAAACGGCTCCGAAAGAATCGGCACCGCGAAACGCGGCACCTAAAGCCGCTTCTCCGAAAAGTGATCCCGACTCCGCGCCCGCACCCACTCGCAAAGTCCGTGCGGCGAAAGCGGACGAATCGAAGCGGCAGACGATCAAATCAAAACCGCTTCCTGCGAATGATGCGAAACTCGATGCACGAGCGGCACTGGATCTCTCTGCGACACCGGCGCGAGTCATCTTCACCAGCCAGACTACTGATAACACACAGGCCCCACCGAGCTTGCCTCGGTGGTCTCAGGCTTTTGCACGAGGAGTTTCGTCACTGGATTGCGTTGATGCCGTAGTGCAGAAGCCGGAAATCCACCGAGACAAGCTCGGTGGGGTGGTGTTAGTGAGTGATCGTCCCAACGACCAGCCGACAGCCGCAGACAACCCAACTCCGAAGAAGAAAAATAAGGCCGCGTTAGCGAAGCCGAACGCTAGAAAAAAGAAGAAACCAGCAGCCGTTGAGTCTGCGAAAGAAGCGATCACCGACAACCAGCCACAAACGGAGCGATCACGGTCGAAAGCGGCTGACGCGGGCGACGTTCGCCAGAGCGAACAAAAGACGGCTGAAGGAGGTGGTTCGCCGATTCTGATTGTCCCTAACGGCGGCAACTTGATCCTGAAATCTGATGACGAGGCGGCGCTCGATGAACTCGAAAGCCTCATCGAAATGATGCAAGAAGCCGCCCCGTCGAAGTCGCGGTGGACCGTGTTTTATCTTCGGTCTGCCGATGCGTCAGAAACAGCGGCGATGCTCGAACGGCTCTTCCCGACAAGCTCCGTCTCGTCCAGCAATGCGAGTTCCAGCGGGATGCTCGGCGAGTTGACGAGCGGCATGGGTTCGATGGGCCGCACGCTGATGAACGCGACGGGATTGAACACGCTCGGGACAAGCTCGCTCGCGTTGCGCATCGTTCCCGAAGTTCGGTCAAACGCGCTGTACGTCTCCGGGCCCGCACATCAAGTCAGCGAGGTCGAGATGATGCTGAAAGTGCTCGATGCTTCGGAGCTTCCGGACCAACTTCGTGACCGCGCTCCGCACTTCATTGAAGTCGAGCACGCCGAAGTGGAAGAGGTTGCTGCGATTGTTCGCGATGTCTACAAAGACGACCTTACGCCCGAAGGCCAACAGCCAGGACAAGCTCCGAACCCGTTCGCGATGCTCATGGGACAAGGTGGCGGCAGCAACCGCAACAATCGTGGTGGTCAGCAACCGCAGCGAACGATCAAGCTAACGCTCGGTGTCGATACGCGAACGAATACGCTCATCGTGTCCGCGAGCGAATCGCTCTTCCGTCAGATTGAGGCACTCGTGATTTCACTTGACGATGCCGCTCGTGATGCGAAGCGAACGGTGCGAGTCGTCGATCTTGGCGGAGCGAATCCGGCTCTCGTGCAACAGACGCTGGGTGCCATGTACTCGAAAGTGAAGGTCAGTTCGTCTGGCAAATCGAAGTCGAGCGGCACGTCTTCGAGCAGTGGATCAAGCTCCTCACCGTCAGCGCCACCAAGTTTCGGCGCTTCGCCGTTTCTGCCGTTCGGTGTGAGCAACGGCAGCAGCAACAGTGGTGGCTCGTCATCCGATGCCGCTCGGAGCTTCTTCCAGCAACGGATGCGCGAACGCATGGGTGGTAGCGGTGGCGGACCGGGTCGTTAATTTGTTGTGCGACTTCCCCGCGATTTCGCCTTGCGGCAGACTCGCCGGAGTTGTTGCACTGAGCCGATATTAGTAACCCTCAGCCAAACCATGCTCATAGGCCCCACTGAGCTTGCCTCAGTGGATTCGGGCTTTTGCACTACGAAGTGATTCAATCAGTGTCGTGCTTGTCGTAATGCAAAAGCCTGTTAACCACTGAGGCATGCTCATAGGGTGCAATCGCTGATGACGATTTGTCGTCGAGCGAGTTTGAAGATCGCTCGTCCTGGCTGACTCTTCGCGTTACTAACGAGTGGCAAAACAACAATGACGATCAACCAAGTTCGGAGTGTTTGATGGACATCGGCGATGTGCTTCTGAATCGAGGATTACTCAGCCTGCCGGAATTGGAACAAGTCCGGCTGCAAACGAACGGCAGACGAGTCGACCAAGTCGCCGTCGAACAAGGTTTGCTGACCGAAGAGCAGGCGTTGCGCGCGCTGGGCGAAGAACTGGGAATGAAGTTCGTCGAACTGAAGGACTTCCCGGTAGACCGCGAACTCCTATCGAAATTTCCGACGACGGCGATCTTTCGACATTCGCTGCTCCCATTACGTCTCGTCAATGGACGAGTCGAAGTGGCGACGAGTGATCCATTCGACTTGGAATCGCTCGACGAACTCAGTTCGCTTAGCGGTGAGAGGCTTGAACCGGTACTGGCCCGACGCGAAGACCTCGTGCGGCTGATCAAGGAACAACTCGGAGTCGGCGGCGACACGATTAATGAACTGGTCGCTCAACGTGGCGAAGACCTTGATGCCGACTATCTCGCCGAAGCAGCTCGTGCCGACAGTGAATTGGCGGAGATGGCTCAAGCGGCATCCGTCATTCGTTTGGTGAATGAGTTGTTGCTCGAAGCTCTCGCACAGCAAGCGAGCGATGTGCATATCGAACCGGGCGAGAAAGGTCTCGTCGTGCGTTACCGCATCGACGGTTTGCTCCGCGTGCAGCCGGTGCCGCAGGAGATTCATTCGTTTTATCGAGCGATTGTCACGCGCTTGAAGATCATGGCTCGGTTGAACATTGCCGAGAAGCGGTTGCCGCAAGACGGTCGTATCGAGCTGAAAGTCGCCGGACGTGAAATTGACGTCCGTATGTCGATCATCCCCATGCTTCACGGCGAAGGGATCGTGCTGCGTATCCTCGATAAGGGCCGCATGGTCTTCAACTTGGCCAGCGTCGGGATGCCCGATGTCATCAAGCTCCCGTTCTACAAACTTATCAACATGCCGCACGGCATCGTGCTGGTCACCGGCCCGACCGGTAGCGGTAAGTCGACGACGTTGTACAGCGCGCTCAACGAGATCAAAGACCCGACGCTGAAGATCATCACTGTCGAAGATCCCGTCGAATATCACATGGACGGCATCAGCCAGATTCACGTCCATTCCAAGATCGGCCTGACTTTCGCCGCCGGTTTGCGCAGCATCTTGCGTCACGACCCAGACGTCATCCTGATCGGTGAAATTCGAGACCATGAAACAGCCGAGAGCGCGATCCAAGCGTCGCTGACCGGTCACCTAGTCTTCAGCACGTTGCACACGAATGACGCCGCGAGCGCCTTCACACGACTTGTCGATATGGGGGTCGAGCCGTACCTCTGTTCCAGCACCGTTGAAGGTGTCGTCGCTCAACGCCTCGTCCGCCGCTTGTGTACCAAATGCAAAGTCCCCTTCCGCCCCACCGACGAAGATGTCCCCAGCGACTTCCCACGACCGCTTCCAGAACAACTCTTCAATCCCACCGGCTGCCGTGATTGCCGAGACACCGGTTATTCCGGGCGAATCGGTATCTACGAGTTGCTGCAAACCAGCGACGCGATCCGCCAGCTTTGCATCGAACGGGCCAGCTCCACCCAAATCCGCTATGTCGCCCTGAAAGAGGGGATGATCACGCTCCGCCAATGCGGCTACATGCGAGTCCTCGATGGCGTCACCAGCGTCGATGAAGTGGCCCGCATCACCAAGGGCGATTTGAGCTGATGGTTCAAACTTTTAGGTGAATGCGAACGATTCAGTTCCCAAACCGCACGCCGAAGAATTTTGAATGGCACGCCACAACCAACACGCGACCGGCCTGAGTGTTCCACCGGAGTCAAACCTTCTTTGGGCTGATTTCCTGTTTGTGTTTGCGATTGCCGTCAATTGTTAGATTCGGTCCATGAAAATTCAGATCCTCTTTTAGCCGGATGAACCTGTTTCTGTTTTATGTCGGATCACGGCGCTAGTGCCACGACCAAGAAATAACCTGCCATTAGATTTGGAGTGCGGCTTGTTGGATTTTTGTGGTGCGGGTGATGCGCCGGTGCGGTGGGCAGAACCGAGCTACGGGCTGCGATTGTGTCGGTTTGCCGGTGTAGGAACATTTACTCCACCACGATGAAAACTCCGGGAACTCACGATCCCTTGGCCCCCATCAGCGGCACCTGGACCAACACTGCAATCCGGGATGCGCGAATTAGGGGTGAAAACATGGAGATACCAAGTACTGAGATAGCCGCCTAACAGCCAGGTGCCTCCCGAATAGGAATATTCAAAAGCTGGGGTCAGAGTTGCGTCATTACGACAATGTGTCTCACAACCGGGCGTATCCAGGATGGGGGTTACTCCGTCCGCGAATTGATCGCGAAATGGATCGTAGCTCGTCGGCGAGTAGTCTCCGAGCACTCGTTCGCTGAAGAACGCTGTATTGGAAAGCCCGTCTCGGAATTCATTGGTCGGAACCGCCCGCCCGTTGACGAATGCCCCTTTTTGGGAGATCGCTTCAACGGTACTGCTTGGCGGCAAGACATTGACACTGATCCCCAAATTCGCACGGTAGTTTGTAGCTCCAGTTCTTGGACCATCGGAAGGGCAAAGAAGCACGGGCACCGTCACTGACGCAAGTTGTCGATGAAGTGCCGACACAAAAAATGTCGGCGGCATCACCCAACTCGGATCAGTGATGTCCGAGAAGTCGATCGATTTCGCAAGGACCGGATCCAAAAACGGCATCATGCTGGCATGTGGTGAAATCGCTTGATGACGCCGCCCTGGAAACGTGCTGGAATCCCACCAGATCGTTGACGTGTAGGGAAACGTCTGGTGAGAACTCTCGTAGGAATGCGCCGCGAAGGCGAGTTGCCGTAAGTTGTTTCGACAGGCAATCAGCCGTGCTTGCTCGCGACTCGCTTGAATCGCTGGCATCAGCAGCGAGAGCAACAGCCCGATCAATCCGATGACGACCAGAACCTCTGCCAGTGTAAATCCTGAGTAAGCCGCTCGCTGATGACTGGGACTGGACGAGTGCGTTCGTTTTATAATCGGTATCATCAGCACATCCTCACCAGAATCGCGACTGGGGATCCCTTGATGCTCTCAGAAACATTCAATCAAATTTGATGAGCACTTTCGCGACTTCATGTTGATCAACATGAAATAGGACTTCTGTTTCCCTGAGGCTGAATGTGTTCCGCAACTGTGGACTGATTTCGTAAACGAGTGGACCGCGCACCGCCGACTTCGTGAGCGTCATCGTGACCAACTGATTGTCAAAATGTGCAGAGACATCACCGATTTCTGCGATTCTTCGTAGCACAGTGAGCTTTTGCGGTGCAGAGTTCGCGTTGAACACCAATTGAGCGGGAACCACGACGATGGGACTCATCAATTCCACAATGATAGGCACATTGACCACCGTTTTATCTTTGGCATCGTAGAAGACGAGGTTGTTCGCCTCCTTCGTCTCGGAATGAGAAGCAATCCGGATCGTGACGCGATACTTTCGCAAGATCGTGTCACGATCCTCTCCCCATGCTTGTTCTTCAACCCTCTTCTCCACAGACAGAACATCCGAGCCATCGATTCCTATCCGCTGAATCCATGGTTCGCTTTCACGCTTCTCCACGGCGTCCCAAACGAATTCCTTGGTGGTGTCTTGGTTTGAGATGGCCCGCATCTCGATCGCGGATGGACGGACAACCCACGATGGTGGCTGAACCAGTACGTTCATCACCGCCTTCAATTCCAGGAGTGGTTTCGGATCTCCGGAACGAAACACAGGAATGGTGCGCCCACCTCTACCGGCATTGGGTGACACGAGATTCACCACAATGTCTGCGGACTCGCCAGGCTGAAGAATTGGCGGTGGAGCCTGAGCTACGCGGCACTGGCACCCCGCGTCGATTTTGAGGTCTTGGAGGGGGACGCTGCCGACGTTGCTCAGCTTCCAGCGGAATTCCACTTGGCGCATCGAGTCCAACGTGACCACTCCGTTTTGGTCTGGCTTTGGCGAAACCAATTCCGCTGAGAGTTGCGGTTCTTCCCGGCGGTCATGAATCTCAAACGCAAGGATTCTGAACAAAAGAGAGGTTGAGGAAAACATCGCTGGGAGATTCGCATTGGGGTGTTTTGGAAAGATCCTTTTGGGAATGGAGTCCCAGCGATGCACCAGCACTTTACGTTT
>JAPLNX010000072.1 GCA_026400935.1 Planctomycetia bacterium
ACTTCGACGAGGACTTGCACCTCGCAGATTCAATCCACTTGCAAACGCACTAGCCATCATCGCTCCGCGTGATGAGCCGAATGTCCAAATCGCGTCGATGATCGCTTCGGCTCGTCACGCGGAGCGATGACGGCTACGTTGGGGAAAGTGTCTTGAGCACGATACCGATCGAATACCGCTCGCCGTCGGCACCTCCGCGTGTCGTTGCCATCAGCGGCATGATCTTTTCCGCGCTGTTTATCGCCAGTCTGGTGTGCGTTCGGCTGGCAGTGCCAGCCAATCCGACGGAGCCTGGCATCTGGCTCACCGATCCCACGTTCCGGAGTTGGGTCCGTTTCGCGCTGAAGCTGATTCCATTCACGGGGGTCGCCTTCCTGTGGTTCATGGCGGTGCTGCGCAACCGCATCGGCGCTCTCGAAGATCAGCTCTTTGCGACGGTGTTCCTTGGCAGCGGGCTGCTGTTCGTCGCCATGCTTTTCGCCTCTGCCGCCGTCGCCGGGGCCATGCTGGAAACCTTCGCCGGTGAAGGCCGCCTCCCGTCCCAAAGCGAAATGTTTGCATTCGGCCGCAGGACAAGCCACGCGCTGATGAATCTCTACGCCATCAAGATGGCGGCTGTGTTTATTTTCGTGACCTCGTCGATTGGGCTCCGCACGGCCTTTCTGCCGCGTTGGATGGGCTTCGTTGGTTTCGCGGTTGGCTTGGTGTTGTTGCTGGTCATCACGGATTTTCCCTGGATCGTGCTGCTGTTTCCTTTGTGGGTGCTTCTCGTGAGCGCGTACATTCTGGTCGCAGACTTGCGACAACGGCCATCGGCAAAATGGACGAACAAAACAACATGACGACACCCCGTTATCCTTCGCTGTATCAGATCAACACTCGCGTCTGGCTGACGGAATTGTCGCGCACGCTCGGCCGACGCGCGACGTTGGACGACATTCCGGACGCCGCGTTGGATGAATTCGCCAAGCAAGGCTTCGATTGGATCTGGTTGCTGAGCGTCTGGCAGACCGGCCCGGCCGCGCAGGCGGTCTCGCGAGCGAATCCCGGATGGCGGCGCGAGTTCGAGGAGACGTTGCCGGACCTCAAGGACGAAGACATTGCCGGCTCCGGATTCGCCATTCAAAGCTACATCGTCCATCGCGAACTCGGTGGCGATGCGGCGCTCGCACGTTTGCGAGCACGGATGCAGAAGCGCGGACTGAAACTGATGCTCGACTTCATCCCGAACCACATGGCTCCGGATCATCCGTGGATTGACGAGCATCCGGACTACTTCGTCCACGGCAGCGAAGTTGATTTGGCTCACTCGCCCCGGAACTACTGCCGCGTGAAAACGAAAACCGGTTCGCTGCTGCTCGCTTACGGCCGCGATCCGTACTTCGATGGCTGGCCCGACACGTTGCAGCTCAATTACGGCAACCCGGCCTTGCAGCAAGCGATGATCGGCGAGCTGACGCGCATCGCAGGACAATGCGACGGCATGCGCTGCGACATGGCGATGCTCGTCTTGCCCGATGTCTTTGAACGGACTTGGGGCATCCAGGCGGAACTCTTCTGGCCGAAGGCGACCGAGACCGTGCGGCAGGCGCATCCGAACTTCCTGTTCATGGCCGAGGTTTATTGGGATCTCGAATGGACGATGCAGCATCAGGGCTTCGATTACGCCTACGACAAGCGGCTGTACGACCGGCTGCGTGAGCACCACGCTCGCACTGCGCGCGAGCACTTCTGGGCGGGACTGGATTATCAGGACAAGCTCGCTCGCTTCCTGGAGAACCACGATGAGCCGCGCGCCGCAGCCACGTTTTCAAAAGAAGTTCACGAAGCCGCCGCGGTCATCACGTTCCTATCACCCGGCCTGCGCTTCTTCCATCAAGGCCAGTTCGAGGGTCGCCACAAACGGATCTCGCCGCATCTCGTCCGCGCACCTGTGGAACCCGCCGACAACTCAATGGTTTGGTTCTACGAGCGATTGCTCGCTGTCCTGCGCCACGACGCCGTCCGCAATGGAACCTGGCGACAGCTCGAATGCGCTCCGGTATGGGACAGCAACGGATCGTGCGACAACTTCGTTGCCTGCGAATGGCAAGGCACCGACGGCCAACGCCTGATCGTCGCCGCCAACTATTCGTCGAACCAAAGCCAGTGCTACGTTCGCTTGCCGCACGATGACCTGAGACAAGGAAAGTGGCTACTGAAGGATCGCATGAATGAGGCCGCTTATGAGCGGGATGGAACCGATCTGTTCTCACGCGGCTTGTTCTTGGACCTGCCCGCGTGGAATTACCACGTCTTTCACCTCGAACGCCTGTAGCCGAATCGTGAGATGACAGGTCGTGACGGTGTCGGCAGGGCGTGCATATGCGACACCGAAAAATTTCCGGAATACACTGACCACCCACTGGCGTTCGCCGAAATCACATCACTTCTGGAGTTCCTCACCATGACACGCCGCATTCTGACTGTCGTTGCCTCGCTGGTGCTGCTCGCTCCCGTTGGTCGGTTGTTGGCCGCCGATGAACTTTTGAAGCGAGTTCCTGCGGGAGCAAACGCTTTGATGGTGATTGATGTCACCGCGTTGGAGTCCTCACCGCTGGCGCATGCTCAAGGCTGGCAGAAGAAACACGAAGCGGCGTTTGTCGAGCGGCCGTTGATGCTGCCTCCGGAAGCGAGTCGGATTGTCGTGGCCGCGCAATTGAATTTCGCCGGCGAGTTGAACGTCGAATGGGAACTAGCCGTGATGAACCTGACCGAACCGCTGGCGATGCGTTCGATCGCGCGGGCGGAAGGTGGCTACGTCGACAAGATCGGCGGAGTCGATTGTGCGTGGACGCCGAGCGATGCCTACTTCGTCGCGTTGGAGGCCAAGCAGTTGGGAATCGTCTTCCCGGCGAATCGGCAATTTGTGTCGCGTTGGGCGCAAGAGAGCGCGGGCGTCCTGTCTTCGGGCTACCTCTTGGTCGCGAACAAGCAGGTCGATCGGATGAACCAAATCGTGATGGCCCTCGACTTGAAAGACGTGCCACAGCCGCACCGGCTGCGCGAGCGATTGCAGGCGTCCCCCGCGCTGAAAACTTTGTCGGCCAAGTTGGACATCATTGAGAAGTTGATCTCCGGCGTGCAAGGTCTGACGTTGAAGATCGCGGTCGGCCAGTCGGCTCGCGGGACGTTGAGAGTCGATTTCAGCGACAGCCCGCAAGTGCTCGGCACGCAAGCCAAGCCGCTGGTGCTCGAAGCCCTGGATAGCTTCGGAGCTAAGCTACCCGGACTCGATCAGTGGACCGCGAAGACCGAGAGCAAGTCGATCGTCTTGGAAGGGACGTTCTCGACCGACGCGCTCCGCCGAGTCTTCAGCTTGTTGGAGATTCCCTCGGTCAAGTTCAGCACATTGAAGGGTGAGATTCCCGATACGCCCAGTTCGTCGTCGCCATCCGAGGCGTCGAAGGCCGCCGCATCGAAGACGTATGTCAAATCAATCGCAGTGCTGATCGAAGACCTCCGCAAGACTCTGGGCGACACACGCGACAATCACGCGGTCTGGATGGAACGCTACGGCCGCAAGGTGGACGCGTTGCCGATCCTCAACGTCGATGACGACCTGCTGGCTTGGGGAGCGCGAGTCGGCGAGACCTTTCGCACGATGGCACTCGCCGAACGAACCAGCGGCATCAAAGCCGGCGTGCGAAAGTCGAGCGTCTACGGCAACTATCAATACAACTACGACCAGAACGGCTATGGCTCGGCCCGCTCGACGCCCAGCGTGAAGGCTCAAATCGACACCGAGGAAAAGGCTCAAGCCAAAGCCGTGCGGTTCAATAGTTGGAAGGAAATCGAAGACGCCACCGCCGTCATTCGCAAAGACATGACGAAACGCTATCAGACAGAGTTCTGAGCAGTGGCGGACGCTGCTCTCGATGAAGTTTTCTTCCCAATAGAACGGAGTCAAAGTGATGAATCGTTTGAGTGTTTGTTGTGTGGCCTGGGGTTTGATCGTGTCTGCGTCGCTCGCCGTTGCGGACGATGTGGAGTTGAAGCGGTTTCAAGGGCATTGGCAGGTGATCGAACTGGTCGAAGACGGCAAGGTGATTCCGCCGAGTTCGATCGAGGACTGGCTGCCGTCCGGCGGGAAGATCGAGATCGTCGATAACGCGATCGTTACGACATCGACGGACGACGGAAAAAAGCAGGTCCGGATTCTGGACGTCGATGCGACTCAGTATCCGAAGGGAATCGAAATCAAGAGCCGCGACAAGAGTGAG
>JAPLNX010000164.1 GCA_026400935.1 Planctomycetia bacterium
AACAAAATGTCGGCTGCCGTCCGAGCGGCCCATTCCGGAATGTTGCTCAGCGCCACCGCCGAATACGCCCGAGCGGCCACCAGCAAACTCAGAATCGTCCCGTGCGGAAACTCCGCCTGCGCATCCACCGGCAGATGCTGGTCAATGATCGCCGCCACGCCCATGCGTTTCAGCAACGGCGCAATCACAGCGAGGCTCCCCATCGCCGCGCCTTCGACGTCGGAGTGATTTCCATACCAAGTCCCGTCCATACGCGAGGTTTAGCGACCGCTGGCGGATAGCGCCAGTCTGTTCTCTATGCTATTTTACAAGGGTGCGGAAAATGGGGTTAAACGCCACGCCTTTTCTTCCCGTACTATCGCTGAACTGCCATTTCTAAAGCAATTTTCGAATAGTTCACCCCCTCCGTTTAATGACGGCTGCTGTTTCAGTTCATCTAAGGCGTAAATCACTTCAACTTGGCAACCAACACGAAACAGAGCAACGTCCGATTCATTGTTGACATATATTCCAGCGGACTCAATTGACCCATTATTCAGAAATATATCGACCGCGACACCAAGTTCTTGCCGCTCCGCGAATTTCTGGAAACCAGTACCGACATTGAGCCAGTCGTGTTGCCGCCTCGAAGTCCCAATTGCAGCGCTCATTTGGAGCGGTTCATGAAAAGCATCAAAGAGGAAGCGTTGGAGCAGATGATCTTTTTCGGCGAAGGTTCGTTGCGGAACACCTTGAAGGAATATGCTGAGCATTACCACGCCGAACGAAATCATCAGGGTTTAGAAATCCGTTGCTCTATCCAGCTGAGCTATGGGCGCAAACTGTCATTATTACCGCTGTTTTTCACACTTTTAGGGGGTTCTGAGAACCGGCTTTTAATTGAGTTTACTACCGTTTATACTACTTTTTAGTGGACACACATTCACTATTTGTAGTTGCCCCTTTCGGATTGCAGCCGAAGAGGGCGACGTCACCCGAATCCTACGAAATCGGAGATGTCGTGATGGGCCAGTCTACTCTCTCGCCGCGTTCTCGCAAATCGTCCGTAAGTAAGCCGCCGAAACCTTACGCCAAGTTTCCTTTGACACCTCACGCAAGCGGTGCTTGGCAAAAGAAGATTTTGGGCAAAATCAAATACTTCGGCAGATGGGGCCGAGTCGTCAACGGCAAGCTGACGCGGATTGAAGGTGACGGTTGGAAAGAGGCTCTTGAACTCTACAAAGCTCAAGCCGACGACCTTCACGTGGGACGGACACCGCGAGTGACGGGTGATGGGCTTACGATTGCCGACCTTTGCAATCGGTTTCTCACCGCCAAGCAACGTTCCCTTGAGGCGTCAGAGATTACGGCGAGAACCTTCACCGATTATCGCGCAACGACTGACCGGCTTGTCACCACTTTCGGCAAGACACGGTTAGTGGATGACCTCGCATCAGATGACTTTGAGGCATTGCGGGCAAACATTGCTAAGGCGTGGGGGCCGGTTCGACTCGGCAATGAAGTGCAACGAGTTCGCACTGTTTTCAAATATGGCTTTGAGTCCGGTCTGATTGAAAAGCCTGTCCGATACGGCCCACAGTTTAAGAAACCCTCCAAGAGCGTTTTGCGAAAGCATCGCGTTGCCAGCGGTAAGCGGCTGTTTGAAGCCGACCAACTTCGCACGTTGATTGACTCTGCTGGCGTGCCGTTGAAGGCAATGATTCTGTTGGGAGTCAATTGCGCGTTCGGCAATGCCGATGTTGCGAACCTGCCACTGTCGGCGGTTGACCTTGAACGCGGTTGGATCAAGTTCCCTCGACCGAAAACCGGCATTGAACGTCGATGTCCGTTGTGGGCCGAAACAGTGCAAGCGTTGAAGCAAGCGATTGCCGAGAGACCGACTCCGAAACTTGCCGCTGACGCTGACTTGCTGTTCGTGACCAAGTACGGCAAGCGCTGGGTTCGCACAACCGTGACGGAATTCACCGACAGGGGGCCGAAGCATACGCCGGTTGATTCAACAGGCTTGGAATTCGGGAAGCTACTTCGCGAGCACAATCTGAAGCGGGCTGGTCTTGGGTTCTATGCGTTGCGGCACACGTTCAGAACGATTGCAGACGCGACACGTGATTTCCCCGCTGTGCGATTGGTCATGGGCCATGCCGATGGTAGTATCGACGACGTTTATCGTGAGCACATTGACGATGACCGATTGAAGGCAGTCGTTGAGCACGTTCGGAAATGGCTCAGGCCGAAACCGACAAGCGAATTGACGAGAGAATGACCTCATGGCTTGTTTTAGTGAATATGAAAACTATCCATGTCCGCCCAAGCTCCTCCAAGACGAGATGGTTGAATTCGCAATATGGTTGTTAAAGCGGAAACAGATTGCTGAAGAGCATTCGCAGTACAACGTCTCTGATTTTTCAGCAATTGAGTGTGCTGCGGTCTGGGAACACATCAAAGCTGGCCGCGTTACCTATTGGACTGATTACGGATCTGATCCATACGGAATTGAGGAGTTCGTTGAGTTCGTTGGTTTCAAGGGCAGCAACGAACTAGGTGAGTGGTTAAAAGAGCAGACCCTCCGAGAATCGACTGCACCAGCGAACACGGACAACGAGCAGCCGCAAGACGTTTGGTCCGTTGCGAAGCCACCGGCTGATTGGCGCAAAGAATTGGGCCTCTCAGAAACGACGATGCGCAGTTACATCAAAAAAGGTCTGCTCATAGTGAAGAAACTCACTACCAAACGGTGGCAATTCCGGCTCGACACGCTTCAACGGTATCAAAACAAGTAGCCGTTTCCCGCCGATACTCGCCGTTTCGCACCGTTTCCGTTGTAGGGCGATAGTCACTCTATCTGCCCGCGAAATCGCGAATAACTTAGGGGAATGCAAACGCAACCCCTACTAATTGACGCTCGCGAAGCCGGACGGCTGTTGGACATGCTTCCGGCCCGCGTCACCCGTCTTGCAAAACGCGGTCTTCTGACATGCGTTGTGCTGCCAGACGGCGAACTTCGTTTTCTTGCGGACGATCTGCGCTCATGGATCGAGGCGCATCGGCGGCTGGCTGTCAATTCGACGGAGAACCACTGTGATGAGTGACCGTACCTACTCCGTCCGTGATTTGACCGAACGCTACGCGGTCAACGAGCACACCATTCTCGTTTGGATTCGCTCTGGCGAATTGAAGGCCATCAACGTTGGTCGCAGTCCCGACAAGAAGAAACCTCGGTGGCGGATAACTGAGTCGGCGTTGGCTGCATTCGAGTTGGCGAGAACTCCGACTCCAACACCGCCACGGACACGACGGAAGAAACAATCCACAAACGTCATTGAGTTTTATTAATGGCTCGAAATGACAACGTCTTAACGAAAAAAGCCACGCTGTGAACGTGGCCTTCTTCAATCCTCAAGCACCTAGTCCCCCTCTTACAAGGAACCTCCAATGCCTCGATCTCATAGTGTAGCTCCCGCCCGTAAAGTTCGCGAGATTCCTCACCGCAAGTGTCGGACCAAGATAGAAATGTCACAGGGTTCGCCCACTTAGAAATGTCACATTGCTGTTCTGGAGTGCTGGCCCGTTCCGCGTAGGTGAGCGGTGAGCGCCAGCGAACCGGAGCGGAACGGGCCAGCCCCCCAGATTTTTCGCTTGGCGGCACCACTACCGCCGACGCCAAGGATGGTTCGCTGCGGGCTTGTACGGGGCTTTGTTTGACGCGGGCGGCTTGGGCTTGCGTGTGCCCTTTGGCGGGCGGCCGAGACCTCCTTCCAGGACAGTGACCGTGCGCCAGACGTCAATCGAATTGTTCCGTCGAGCAACTCGCTCACCAGGATCTTCTTCCGCGCCAACGACAACTTCTGATGCTCCGGCCCCAACTGAAAGATCCGGTTGCACCACGACACCGTCCAGTCGTTCTGAACCACACGCGGCTCTTGGTAACACAGCACATGATTCAGGTTCAGGCCGCGTGGAAGTGAGCGATGCAGATTCACCGACGACCTCGCGACGACGTGGAACTGCTCATTCAACTCGTCCAGGTATTTGCTCTCCAAGTACGAGTTCGCCGACTCCAGTGTGTTGATCTGTTGCAGGCGAAGTGCTTTCACGAACCGGTCTTGAAAGACACCATGCCGATGCTCCACGCGACCCTTCGCTTGTGGGCTGTGAGCCAAGACCAACTCGACCCCCAACTCCCGCATCGCGCGACCAAACTGCGTGAGTGGTGCGGTGTCCTGCAACGCCTCTTCGACCGTGGAATCCCGCGTGGTTTCGTAAATACTCGCCCGGTCCACGTACAACGAACGAGGCAGCCCGTAGTGGCCGACGTACTCGCCAAACACCGTCATTGCGGCCGACGGCGTCTCGCTCTCGAAGAACTTCGCGTGAGTCCAATTCGTGGCGTCGTCGATCATCACCATCATCGACGCTTTCCCCCGACGACCCTCAAACCAGTCGTGGTCCGAGCCGTCCATCTGAACCAGTTCGCCCCAGTGTTCTCGACGCTCACGCCATTGACGATGCGGCGCGCCTCGCCGACGAGGCGACCACATTCCCGCCCCGATCAACCATTGCTGCAGAGTCTTTTCACTCAGCTCTTCGCCATCGCATTTCACCAGGTACTCCACCGCCAACGTCGGTCCGAAATCGCCGTACTTCGCCCGATACAATTCCAGAACACGCTCGCGACGACCGGCGTCGAACCGCCGATTCGATGCACGATCACGCAGCCCGTGCTTCAAGCCGGAGGTCCCTGCCGACTGATACCGCTTCCAAATCCGCAGCACCTGTCGGTAACTCACCCGCAACAGTTCCGAAGCCTTCGACAAACTGATCGAAGACCGCGAAACCTTCAACAACACTTCCGACCGCTCCCGCTCTTTGACACTCAGACGTAACTTGCCCATCGGTCCCTCGGAAACGGCACCAATGTGACATTTCTATCTTGGACAAGATGTGACATTTCTAAATTGGTCTGACA
>JAPLNX010000332.1 GCA_026400935.1 Planctomycetia bacterium
TCCATGCGACAACGACCGAACGAGCGTGAAGCGATCGGCGATCTTCGCGTGCAGCGGCAAGTGTTCGCAGACTTCGATCCCCGGCACATTCGTGTTGATCGGCCGAAAGTCGCCACGATATTCGAGCGGCGCATACGGCTTCATGTCGTACGTGTCCATGTGCGATAAGCCACCGGTGAGCCAGACGAGAATTACAGCCGTATCGTGGTTCGCAGCGTAGGATTCACTAGCCAGAGTTCGTCGGCGCAACAGTTCGGCAAGACCGAACCCCATCGACGCCAGTGCTCCGGCATTCAGAAATCGCCGCCGCGTCAATCGATTCGAGTGCTGTCGGTCCAAACTCATCACCAACCTCCAGATTGCAACCATCCGAATACAAACGAGCCACCACAGTCTTTTGAAGACTGTGGCATCGGCTTCTTGCCTATCTGTTGTTTCGTCAATAAATCACAGGTTGGAAGCCTATGCCAGTGGCATCGGCTTCTTGCCTATCTGTTGTTTCGTCAATAAATCACAGGTTGGAAGCCTATGCCACGCTCAACAGGCTTGCTAGCTGACATTCGGCCTACCAGTAGCCCAAACAGCGGACGATGCGTTGTGCTCAGCGGATCGTTAGCTTCGTCGCGGTCGGTGAGTTGTTCAGTCGTAAGATTGAACATGCTGCCGGACTCGTCGAACGAACGTCACCTCCAGCCCGAACGAGCTTAACGGCTTTAGCGGCACCCAACCTCTGGTGGGTTCATCGCCTGGGCTTGCACAAATCCTGTGCCGAAACTGGCACGCGGCTATTTATTGGGAAGCGAATTACGTGTCGCCACCGACTGGATTATTTGCCAACAGGTATCGCGGTGCTTGTTGTAAGAATTTGTACACGCAACCACAACCACAACCACAACCACAACCACAACCACAACCACAACCACAACCACAACCACAACCACAACCACAACCACAACCACAACCACAACCACAACCACAGCCACAGCCACGGCTGCTCGGTGCCCACTGAGGCGACGACGGAGTCGGATGCAATCACGACATCAGTTTTTTCGACAGTGAGGTCACCCCCGGTGCATTGCACAAAATGACTGCTGGCGACGGAACCCCGCACCCGGAGTTGCCCATTGCCGACATGCACGACGAGATTTTGCAAAGAAGTGGGTATTTCATCGAGGGCGGTCAGACGCTCGACCTTTACGGTGGCGGTGTCACACCCTACGGCGCAAACTGCGTCGTGCGCCACTGGTAGGCAAGCTTGCCGCGATGGTCGCTCAACAGGCAGCGTCTGAAAACAAAAAAAGGCCGCTCAGCCCGATCTGGGCTGAGCGACTTGCGTCAACAGGACATTGAGATAACGGGGGGCGCACAACAAACAACGGCCCCAGGCGTGAATTGTCTCAGGGCTAGTGTCCCGTCAAGTCTTGTTTTTGGGGTAGCCGAACTCGTGAGAGTTCGGAGATTTCTGAAGTCTCACGACTTCAGCTACCCATAAACTTAGGGCTGACGACGCACTAGTTGGTCCAACCGCTGGTATCGATTCCAGTAGTCACCACCGCAGTGTCTCGGCCCGGAGCACCATCCAGGCGGATTGCGAGCGGCGAAGCAGAGTTGCCGAGGTTCTGCACGGTCAGATTGAGCTGATCGTCTCCCTCGCCACCGATAACAGCCAGAGTGATCGGACCATCTTGGTAGCCAGGGGGATTATGCTCCGAGGGCGGATTGAGTTCGCCCGGTTCCAGTCCAATCAGCAGGTTGAACAGATCGTTCCCCGCACCGCCGCTGAAGACCATGTCGAGCGAACCCTCTTGAGGTCGGATGCAAGGGATGATCCCGCCGATGAGGCGGTCATTGCCCAGGTCACCTTGCAGGTTCAAACGGACTTGGCTGTTCACAAAAAGTGACGGCACAAAGCCGGTCGTCGTCCGTGGTTCTGGTGCCGCAGAAAGGATGACGTAGTCGTCGCCCGCACCACCGTTGGCGTTCAAGTCCAAACCCCCGTTGATTGTGACGTTGTCAAACTTCTGCATCACGACGTCGTTGCCGAGTCCTCCTTGCAGATCAATGTTCGTGCGGAAATTCAAACTCACATTGCGGGCTACGCTCTGCACGAAGTCATTGCCGCCGCCGCCGTTCAGTATTAGTTCGATTGGCAACTGTGAGTATCCGGCCGGTGTTGCGTTTGAGAGCAGACCAATCAGCGCATTGATGGAATCGGCTCCACCATCACCCATCACCGTGACGCGACACGGACCGGGAGGGAGGTACGGATCGGGCGGGACGTACGCATTCAGCGCCGCGTAAATATTGCCGTCAAATCGGTCGTTTCCCAGTCCCAGATTCGTGGTGAAGTTTAAGCCCGCTGCGTTGTGATCGAGCATGGCGTTCAGTGTCACCACGTCATCTCCCGCTCCAGCGTTGACCGTGAATCGACAAGGACCGGGTGGGAACAGCACGTCTCCTCGAAACAGGTCATTGCCGTTACCGAGGTCCGCGTAGAGGTCCAAGCCGAAGCCGGCACCACCGCCGCCACCAGACCCGTGACTAACGTCATCGCCTGCGTGGACGGAGACCACATCGACTCCGTCACCCCCCATGATCATCACTTGGCAAGGATCGGGTGGCACCGCAAAGTCTCCCATGAAAGAGTCATTACCTGCTCCCAGGTTCGCGTAGAACATCGCTGATCGGTCATTGGGGTCGACAAGCGAGCGTTCATTGGGATCGATGACCGTGCGGAACGTGACAACATCGTTGCCCAGCCCGCCATCGACTCCGACACGGCATGGTCCCGGCGGCAACTCGAAGTCTCCCGTGAAGTGGTCATCGCCGGCGCCGAGGCTGACCGTCAGATCCAGCGAAGGTCGCGCAACACCAGGTGGATCGGGTTGTGGGTTGAAACCGTAGATGACTCGAATGTCATCGTTGCCAATGCTGCCATCGACCGAGATGCGACATGGTCCTGGCGGGAACTGACCACCGGCATTGAACGAATCGTTGCCACCGCCGAGGCTCACCTGCAAAGCCGCCACATGGAACGGCAAGCCCGGCGGATCAGGCTGAGGATTGAAAGCATAGATTGAGCGGACATCGTCGTTACCGTCGCCGGTGCTGACTTGAATCAGGTCGATGTCGGTGAAGTCCTGAGTTGGTGAACCATCTGCCGTGACGTGAACTCCGCGTTCGTCTTGGGTAATCGCGATCTGATTGTCAGTGCGATCACCGACGATTTGCAGCGTGTGACCTTGATTGACCAGGCTCATGGTCGCGCTCAGAACTTTGCGCTCTTCGAGCGCTTCGACGCGAGGTTGTCGGTAACCGACTCGCCGCGAACGGCCAGTGCTTCCGAAAACTGAACGAGCAATTTGATCCAGCCATTGACGACGAAATGACATGATGCAATCCCCATTTTGAATTGTTACCAGACAATGCGCAAGGAGTCCCCCTGCGCAAAAATAGAACGTGACCAGCAAACGGAGGCGATGACTTTTCAGATCAACAATTCGTTTGCCAACAAGAGCGAACAACGGCCTCTGGTCATGATCCGCAGAAGACCTGTTGCGTTAATTGAAGCGGCGAGAGTCGCGACGTCAGCGAGTCCCGTCTGCTAAAGAGAGTCACGAATTTCCGCATGTGACCCAAGTGCAAATAGATTTTTGCAAGCAAGACTCGCCAAAGCTTGTCTAAGGAACTGCTTCGGGCTTGTATCCAGAACAGGTAACTGGTTCTGGGCCATGTCCTCAGTGGCTGTCCGAAAACTCGCAAATAGTCGGATCGTGTGGCAGGCCCTGAAGTCATCGAAGGGGGGAACCGCAGCTCACTTCGCCCTTCGCAAAGACTCAGAGCGTGCCACCGTGGATCATTCCAGCCAGTGCTTGCGGCCTGCGATGAAACAATCGATTCATCGCCAGGCCAGATTGCTTACGGCTTCAGTTTCACCGGCTGAGCCGCGCGGACGACCATCAGGTCGGATTGCAGATCAGGTCGGAAGGTTCGTTCGCCTTCGAGGCCCATTGACTCGTTGACGTATTGGTCGAGATCAACGCCGTCACTTTGTAGAAACGCGAGCACTCGGCCATTCGGATGCACGAGGACATGCTTCGGTGCGTTGGGGATATTGGCGGAAGAGCGTTGAATGATCCCCGCGCCGCCGAAGCGATTTCGATTGGGACTGCTTTGTGGAGCAGCTTTGCCATTCGGAGTTGCGGGTTGTGTCCCCGGTTGCGATTGCGGCTGTGGCGTGGCGGGACGAGTCCGAATCGCCGGGGCTGGTGTTCGACCGGGCTGAGTCGGACGGATTGACGGATTCTGTGCCGGTACGGGACCACGGTTGACGTTGACTGGTTGAGTCGTCGATGGCGGTTGCCCTTCAGGGACGACGGTCGGCGGGACAAACTGCTGACCCGCTCGCTGAGCGGACGCGAGTTCGGCGTCACGGCGATTGGTCTGTTCCATGATCTGCGCAACTTCGTCGTAAACCGATTTCGTTTTCTGATAACTGGCCAGCAGTGCCAATCGACGTGATGCGACATCAGCGGTGTCGTTGTGCGATTGCAGTTCCAGCAACTCTTGTTCGATCTCGCCGAACTCCCATGACCGTGTGTCTTGCTGCGTGATTTCGTGTAATTGCTTGTCGATGTTCGCCAAACGTTGTTGACGATCAGCGGTCCCCGCTTTGTCCTTGGCGGAACTCACTTTGTCTTTCGTGGAAGCAAAAGGCGAATCCGTGTCTGCGTCCGTATCGATTTTTGTGCGAGCTTTTAAGCCGGGTATTTTCGACGCGACCTCCTTGGGAAGTGGCACACCGTCGCCAACGGTTTCGGTTCCGCCTTCAGCACGTCCGCCCTCTTTGATTGCTTCGAGCTGCGCCAGATCAACTTGCGAGACGTTCGGGTCACGCACGGCCCCGGTTGAGCTGTTGTCGTCGGAGAACGGATCGCTGCCAGCACGTTTCGACTGAGCGAACTGCTTCGTCTTGTCGGTTGAAACGACCTTTGCGCCGGGAACCCAACGATAATGTCCTTTGGGCGGCTTGATCTTCAGATAAGCCACTTCCCCACGATCGTCTTTCAAAGTCTTCTCGCCAACGATTTCGACCTCTTCCCCTTTTTGCAGACGACGCTGTTCAACATAGTGATCATCACCAAAGTTCGTCCCGACCCAGGCAATCACCGGATCATTGCTGATGATTGTGCCACGTTCACCGTCGCGCCGGATGAACTCAGTACGGACCCACGAAAAACTGCCGAGCGGTGGTTGAATCATGAACCACCCGCCGGGATCGTGGCGCACGACGGAGACCGGATCACCTTTGCGAAAGCGGTTCGTCGGATAGTACTGCTGCTTGCCCGGTCCGCTCCGCGCGTAGACTTCGTCATCCATGATGACCGCGTCATACGGAAACGATCGCGAGGCTTGAGCGACTGCCGAGTTCGTAAAGGTGCTCAGCGATGAGACCAACATCAGCGCGATGACGATCGTTCGCATGGCCAATCTCCTGAATGGGACTGCGGCAAGCTCGCAAAAACGCGGGCTTACCCTGTGGCGGAAAAGAGGGGATCGAAGTTTGAGTGGAATCCTGGATGGGACGGGGTTCATATCGAAATCTCCGGAAAACGCTCAAGGTCATTCAGACTTATCCTGCGCTGTACTGCTCTGGACGAGGTGTTTGAAACGACTCACTCATGACCGAGTGAGGTCGATCTCTGATTCGCGCACCTCAACCTCTTCGCCGTCTGGGCCAAGCAAGTACGCGATGCGGCCCGCTCCGGGAACGGGTGGGGTGAACGGTTCGGGGTGTGATGGATGCAGTCGTGCTCCGAGTTTTTGGGCTCGATCCAAGAAGGCGTTGAGGTCATCCACTTCAAACGCCAAATGGACGGGGCCGGGGATGTGGTCGGTCCAAGTTTGCAACAGGTCTGTCTCACCGGAGCGAGTACTGAATAATTCCAAGCGGACTTCACCGACTTTCAACCACGCCATTTCGCGGTGTTTGAACGGCCGTCGTGTGAGCAATTCGGCACCAAGCAGCTCGGTGTAAAACCGCAACGATTGATCGAAGTGAGCCGTTTGTACGGCGACATGGTGAAGTCGAACGGTCATAGGGGCTCGCTGAGAATTTTTGGGAGAAAGTTGTGACGGCTCGGAACTCGGACTGCATTTGTGGGTCGGGAAAACTTCGTTTGAGTCGGTCAGGGGAGCTTGCCAGTCCGTCCATTGTTCAGCCTGGGTAATTTGGGATGACTTGCCACCCTTTGGGATGCCCCTACCATTCGCCTCCTCACCGTCATTGATTAAGTATGACACACAGAGTGACGGCGGACGGAAGCAGTCGATTCCGTCGCGGCGAGCGAACCGCTCGCGGGACCGCGGGCGCTCCGCGTCGATGATGAGCTGACGGCGGAGAGGCTGTAAGTCATCCGTAGGGTGGGCGGCTCGCCTGCCACGTGACTCGCGGAAAGAAACAGGCGAACCGCCTGTTCTACGATTGATTCACAGCAGCAGAGATGCGGAGTTTTGGGAATGAGAATCTGGCCAGGAAGGCCGTCCCCATTGGGTGCAACATGGGACGGATCGGGAGTGAACTTTGCGCTGTTCTCAGAGAACGCGACGCGTGTGGAATTGTGCCTGTTTGATTCCGCGACCGCTCGCAAAGAGGCGCATTGCATCCCGTTGCCCGAACAGACCGACCAAGTTTGGCATGGCTACTTGCCGGACATTCGGCCCGGTCAACTTTACGGCTTTCGAGTCAGTGGCCCGTACAACCCGGCGGCGGGGCATCGTTTCAATCCGCACAAGATTTTGCTCGATCCCTATGCGAAGGGAATCGGTCGTGATGTCCGCTGGTCGGATTCAATGTTCGGTTATGAAGTCGGACACGCGTCTCAGGATTTGTCTTTCGATGCGCGTGACAACGCTGACTGTGCTCCGCTCGCGATTGTCGTGAACGATGCGTTTTTCTGGCAGAACGATCGGCTGCCGAAAACGCCGTGGCACAAGACCGTGATTTATGAAGCACACACCCGCGGCTTCACGAAGCAACATCCTGACGTTCCGGCGCATCTACGTGGCACGTATGCCGGCCTGGCAACGAAGGCTTCGATCGCGCATATGAAACGGCTCGGCGTGACCGCGGTCGAACTGATGCCCGTGCATCATCACGTTGACGATCGCCATTTGATCGACAACGGACAGACGAATTTTTGGGGCTACAACTCGCTGTCGTACTTCGCACCGGAGATGCGCTACGCGGCGGCGAAGACTCCTCAAGAAGCCGTGCGTGAATTCAAACGGATGGTCCGCACGCTGCATCGACATGGGCTCGAAGTGATCCTCGACGTGGTCTACAACCACACGGGCGAAGGGAGCGAATTCGGGCCGACGTTGTCGCTGCGCGGGATCGATAACGCGTCGTATTACCGGTTAGTGCCGAATGACCGTCGGCACTACATGGACTTCACTGGCTGCGGTAATACGTTGAACATGGTTTGCCCGCGCGTGCTGCAACTGATCATGGACAGCTTGCGGTATTGGGTGACCGAGATGCATGTCGATGGTTTTCGCTTCGATCTCGCTGCCGCACTCGCTCGCGAACTGTACGAGGTCGATAAGCTCGGAGCGTTCTTCGACATCATTCATCAAGACCCGGTTTTGTCGCAGGTAAAGTTGATCGCCGAGCCGTGGGATCTCGGTCCCGGCGGCTATTTGGTCGGCAACTTTCCGGCAGGCTGGACCGAATGGAACGGCAAGTATCGCGACACGATTCGCCGCTTCTGGTGCGGTGACGGGACGGCGGTTTCCGAGTTCGCGACGCGACTCACCGGCAGCAGTGACCTATACGGACACAGCGGTCGGCGACCGTATGCGAGCATCAATTTCGTGACCTCGCACGACGGTTTTTCGATGCACGATCTCGTCACCTACAACCAGAAACTCAACGACGCAAATGGCGAACAGAATCGGGACGGCGAACAGCACAACATCAGTTGGAATTGCGGCATCGAAGGACCGACCGATGAGCCGCAAATCATCGAACTGCGTGAGCGGCAGAAACGAAACTTCTTCCTGACGCTGCTGCTCTCGCAAGGTGTGCCGATGATTCGTGGCGGCGACGAACTGAGTCACACACAACAAGGCAACAACAACGCGTACTGCCAAGACAACGAACTCAGTTGGCTCAATTGGAGTCTGTCGCCGCAACAGTCGGAGTTCCTCGATTTCTGCCGCAAAGTCGTGCTGCTTTGGCAGCAGCATCCGGTCTTTCAGCGACGTCACTTTTTTCAAGGCCGCTCGATTCGTGGGACCGAGGTGCGCGACATCACTTGGCTGAACCCAACCGGTAAAGAGATGACTGATGCCAATTGGCATTCGGAACTCAATCGCTGTCTCGGAGTTTTCTTGTCCGGTGATTTGATCGACGAGGTCGATGAGCAGGGTCGCCAGATCGTTGATTCGTCGATGCTGTTGTTGATGAACTCATCGCCGACCGATGTCACATTTACTTTGCCAGCGTTACCCGATCATGAATTCTGGTGGCCGTTGCTCGACACAATGCGACCAAACGCACAACCCTCACGCTGGCCTGGCGAGGGTTCGTATCTCCTGACCGCACGCTCCATTGCCGTGCTACAACTCAAGCAAACTTGGCCGCAGAAGATCAAAGATTGCATCTCGCGACTTCGAGGCAAGTCTGCGAATCATTCGTGATACGCATTTCAAATGTGTTCGTCTTGTGATGGATTCAGGCCCTCGGTTTGAGCTGTCGGTTGTGTCGTTTAACCGCCACGCCATCGGCATGCGTGCGAATGTAAGTTGTTATTCCTCGTCGCGCCCACGCCGATGGCGTTGGGGTTAAACCATTAAGCCGACCGTCCCCTTGTGACGGCGGACGTTGCCGTTTCGCAACATCCCGACATTTTCGCCGCAATCGACACGATAACGCCGGGCTCAACCGCAAATTGTCGTAACGTCTTTGCCTACTGCCAGTCGTGACCTAGTTTTGAATGATGGCGGCGGTCATGAATCTCAAACGCAAGGATTCTGAACAAAAGAGAGGTTGAGGAAAACATCGCTGGGAGATTCGCATTGGGGTGTTTTGGAAAGATCCTTTTGGGAATGGAGTCCCAGCGATGCACCAGCACTTCCATTTCTTTTTCTAATTCAGTCAACACTTGGCTATGATCACCTTCCAAAAATCGCATCGCTTGCGCTACATCTTGGCCATATTGTTCTGCACTTAGCCGACCTACGCAGGGTGCACTACAACGATGAAT
>JAPLNX010000154.1:0-8505 GCA_026400935.1 Planctomycetia bacterium
GCAAGACAAACTCCCCAATCGTCCCGGCCGCTCGTTCGCCCGAGAAGTCTACGCCCGACGACCAAAATCCAACCAATTCCAAAAAAGAAGACCCAAAAATCCCGGCCCCAAACCAGACTCCTAAAGTAAGTGCCATTGGGCGTGAGCCCCCGGACTCTTCCGACCGCAACCAAGAGTCCGGGGGTTTACGCCACCCGGCTCACCTGATTCTGACTTCTGTTGGTACGTCACAACATCACTTCATCTCTGTCGGAACGGCCTCTAACAGCCGATTGACCAGCACGTCCGACTCCACGTTGTCCGCTCGCGCGTGGAAGTTGAGAACCAGCCGATGCCTCAGCACCGGGTGCGCGACCGCTTTGATGTCTTCAAAATCGACGTGGTATCTGCCGGCTAGGATTGCTCGCGCCTTGGAGCCGAGGACGAGGAACTGCGAGGCTCGTGGGCTGGCTCCGTACGAAATGTATTTGTGGATCGCGTCGAGCGACTTCGCACCGGTGTCCTTGCCCGCCAGCGAAGGACGAGTGGCCGCGACCAGCCGCGCGGCATAGCGCACGACGCTGTCGGCGACGGGGACGCCGCGAACCAACTCTTGCAGGCGGAGAACTTCCTCGGCGTGCAGGACCGCGTCGGCGCTGGCGGTGACCGTGCTCGTCGTCCCTTTGATGATCAGCACCTCTTCATCCACCGACGGGTACTTGATCTTCAAGTTGAACATGAAGCGATCGAGCTGGGCTTCTGGCAGCGGGTAGGTTCCTTCCATCTCGATCGGGTTCTGCGTCGCGACGACGAAGAACGGCGGCTTGAGTTTGTACGTCTCCCGGCCGACAGAGATCTCGGCCTCCTGCATCGCCTGCAACAACGCGGCCTGAGTCTTCGGCGGCGTGCGGTTGATTTCGTCCGCTAGCAAGAAGTTCGTGAAGACCGGGCCGGGCAGGAACGAGACCTTGTGCTTGCCGGTCGCGTGATCCTCTTCCATCACGTCGGTCCCCGTGATGTCGGCGGGCATCAAGTCGGGCGTGAACTGGATGCGACGAAACTCCATTTGCAGAGTCCTCGCCAGCGTGCGAGCCATCAACGTCTTCCCCAATCCGGGCACGCCGTGCAACAAGATGTGCCCTTTGCAGAGCATCCCGATCAGCAACGAGTCGATGATCTCATCCTGTCCAATGACGATCTTGGCCAGTTCTTTTTTGATCTTGGTCCGAGCGTCGCGCAGCTTCGCAACCGCTGCGGCATCGTCGTTCGTGGGTGCGTTTGACATCGTTGAAGTCCATCAGGGTTGGTAGGGAAAATGGAATAGATTCAGGAACACTAATCTCCGCTAATTGCCACTAATCCAGTCAGATGGTGGCTGTCTCATTAGCGAAGATTAGCGCCAATTAGTGTTCCAATCTGTCTTCGGTCTTTATTCGCGTGGCATTCGGGCTTTGGTTTTCCGAACTGGTTTCAGTCTTCTCTATTTGAGCCTCAGATTTTCTTGCCAATGTGTTCGCGGCTTCGGCTTCTTTCGGATCGATCAGCTCATCGCGGTCGGCGTCGAGTTGTTCAAAGGCGTCGCGTGGGCCGAGGAACTCGCGCCAGGTGATGTCGCCGTCGTTGTTGCGGTCCCAGCGTTGGAACCAGATGGGGCCGACGGGACGCGGCTTGATGACTTCGGCGACGGGGGTCGGCATCAGCGGGTTGACTCGACGTTCGGGGTTGCCGAACGGGTTGAAGACGCCGCGCACGGACTCGATGCGGTAGCGGCGAGCCGGTTCGGCTTCGGCGAGGCCCGGTTTGTCGTCTCGTTCCATTTTTGCGAGCGTCTTGTCGGCGTAGCGCATCTCGCGCATTGAGATACGTCGGTCACCGTTTGCGTCGAGCGTTGAGAAGAATCCGGCACCATCGTCGAAGACCGTGATCTGGCAGGTCGTCGCCACCGGCTCGCCGCGCGAGCGGATGAATTCCTTCATCTCCTCACCGAAGATTTTGCCGTCGCCGTCCGCGTCGATCTGATCGAACAGGCCGCGAGCGAATCGTTCTCGCAGCATCGTTTCGTCTTTGTCGAGATAGCCGTTCGCGTCGGTGTCGAGTTCGTTGAACGTCCGCAGCGCGATCGTCATCGAAGCTTCAAACGGATCGACCTCACGCGACGAGAACGTGACGACGGCGGTCGGCAGGCTGATCGTCGCGAGGTCCGGCACGCGGTCGCCGTCGGTTCGATTGCCCGCCGACGCGAGCGTTCGCAGCATTGGCTGACCCTCCTTGCGAACGACATCGACCGCCAACTCGATATCGACCGGCGAGTTCTTCAACCCACCCAGCTCCTTCAAATTGAGCTGCCCATCTTTGTCGGTGTCACAGACCGCGATCCGCTCCTTGGTCCAACCGAGTTCCTCAGTCGAGAGTTTTCGGTTTCGGTCCTTGTCGTACTTCCGCAGCATCTCCGGCGGCAGCAATGTTTGATTTGTGTCGCGCAGCAAGTCGGCGACGGTCGCAGTGGCCGGTCGAGGCTGATTCATCGCGACGGCAATCTGATCGGCGTTCGTGGTCGGCGGCGGAGCGAACTCGTCGAGCGTCACGCACTCGTCATCATCCGCATCCTTCGCGAGCAGCAGATCGACCGAGTCCTGCATCTCGGTCGCATCGACCACGCCATCCTTGTTCGCGTCGAGCAACTTGAAGACCGAGTTATCGCTTTCGGAACTGCTGGCGTTCTGCCGATAGACGACCGTCTCACCGCCAAGCCGCTCAAACCGCTGCTCCATGTCCTTACGAGAGAACCCGGTCACAACGCCGCTGTCCTTAAGAAACGCCTCTGCCTTCGGCCGTTGCTTCTCGCGAAAGAGCGGCGATCGCTCGGCCTCCTTCTGCGACAACTTCCCGTCGCCGTCCGCATCGAGCGACTTCACCAACCGATCCAGACTCGCCCGCCGAGCGTCTTGCGGCGACATGCCGCCCACGGCCACATGGACTCGCAAATGCAACGGCCCGTTGTCGAGCATCAGGATCACGTCGCGAACTTCGCCGGTCGGCGCGGAGTCGGCAGCGTGGGCTGGAAGAGATCCCGAGAACCAAGAACCAAGAACCAAGAACTAAGGAAACAAGAAACCTCAAGAACCAAGAACTAAATCCCAAAGAAGACGGCACTGCCGAATTCGGAATCGAGCATCGAGTTGTGCTTTGAGATTTCGTCATGGGTGTTCGTTTGAGATTTGGTTCTTGTGATTTGGTTCTTGGTTCTTCGCCTCAGTTGGTTCTTGGTGCTTGGTTCTTGGAATTTGTCTTCTCCGGCACCGACGCCAATTCCTCGATCACCTTGCCACCCCGATCAACCAGCGGGATCGGGCGGCCTTCTGGCGAGATGTTTTCGTTTTCGGGACTGACTCCGATTCCCGCACACATCGTGGCGTAGAGGTCGGTGATGGTGACACGGCGGTCCTTCACTTCGGTTCCCGATTCGTTGGTGCTGCCGACAACTTGGCCACCTTTGATCCCGCCGCCGCCGAGTACCGTGGACCAGGCCAGTGGGAAGTGATCGCGTCCGGTGGTCGCGTTGATCTTCGGCGTGCGACCGAACTCGCCCATCCAGACGATGAGCGTCGATTCGAGCAGCCCTCGTTCGCGCAGGTCTTCCATTAGCGTGGACCACGCCGGGTCGAGCGTCGCGCTGAGGTTCTTCACCATATTGAAGTTGTCCGCGTGCGTGTCCCAACCGTTGAGAGCAACCTCAACGAACGCGACACCGCGTTCGACCAGTCGTCTCGCCAGCAAACAACCTTGCCCGAACTGACTACGACCGTACTTGTCTCGCAGCGCCGCTGGTTCCTCGTCGAGCTTGAACGCCCCCTTCGCATTCGTCTCGATCATCCGCATCGCGCGGTCGAAGTTTGCCTTGTGCGACTTCGTGGACGGCCCCTTCGCTCGCTTCGTGAAGTCATCCTGAAGGAACTTGGAGATCTCGAACCGCTTTTCCATCGACTCCTTCGTGACACCTGCCGGGGCCTTCAGATTTTCGATCGACAAGTTGGCACGAGCTTCCGGATCGGTGCTGTCTCCCGAGACAATCAGCGGCGCGTAATTCGGCCCAAGGAAACCCGGTCCGCCGGCATCGCCGAATCGAAACGGCGAGACGCTGATGTAATGCGGCAGATCGTTCGTCTCGTCGCCGAGTTCCTTCGCGAACAGCGATCCGAGACTCGGATAGTTCACACCCTCTTGCCCCGGCTTATGCCCGGTCAACATCAACCGAGTCGCTCGATCATGATCCCCTTCCGCCGTCGAAAGACTCCGAATGATCGCGAGGTCTTTCATCTGCTTGGCCACTCCCGGCAGATGCTCACTGATTTGAATTCCCGACACGGCGGTCTCAATCGCCTTCGACGGCCCGCCGTTCGCGTGCCCCACTTTCAAATCGAACGTGTCCGTTTGAGTGGGTCCACCCGTCATCCAGAGCAGAATGAACGACTTGTGCTTCGCCGCCCCCGCCACTTTGCTCGCCTCAGCCGCACGAGCCAACTTCGGCAACAACCCGGAATACGACACGCCAAACGCACTGGCGAGTGAGAACTTCATGAAGTCACGACGCGAATAATCGAACATGATTGGCTCCTAAATTCAGGATCAGTCAAACCGGTCTGGACGGCATTGCTCCCCACCGACCTCGTGTCGGTGGAAGCCATGATTAACCACTAGCACGCTGCTGCTCAGTTCTTCTTTTCGCCCCCGCCGAGCTTGCCTCGGTGGAGCGGTGATTGGCAACTAGCCGGGCCAATCATGCGCTCCACCGAGACAAGCTCGGCGGGGGCGTTTCGTTGTTGGGTTGTCGTTTCTAGTGGTCAATCATCGCTCCACCGACGCGAGGTCGGTGGGGGCGTGGTTGTGGTTGTTACTGACAGGGATCGGAACATCGAGAAGCGTTCGCCCTCGCTCACGCTTCGGGTTACTTCGTTTGGCTACTTTTCGAGAACAAACTCCGGGCTGTTGAGCAAGCCCCAGAAGATCTCGGCATAGGCTTGTTTTTGTTTGTCGGCATCGACTTGCTTGCGAATGTGCTCCAACAGGAACTGCTTCTCTTCCGCGCGAGGCGGCCTGCTGAACGTCGCCAGATACAACGTCGTCAGCTTGGCCTCGGTATCGAGGAATGGCGCGTCCAGCACTCCCCGCAGCGTGCGGCTTTGATCAAGATCGGTTGCTTCCGTTGTCAGTCGGCCATTCATCAACAGCAACGCTTGAGGTATCCCCGCACGAAACTCTTCGGGGTTGTTCGAAGCGGCCTCGTTCATGCGTGAGATGAGTTGATCGCGCAAGCCATTGAAGCGAGCACTTCCATCCGCTTTAGCAACTGGCAACGCCAACGCTTGTTCGAGCGAATTGAAAACTTGTTCCGGCGAAAGCGTCTTGATCGGCCGCAATCCGGGAGGCGGTTCGCCGTCCGTCTGCTCAAGCACGATGCACTCACGCTGATAAAGTTGGCTCTTGCAGATGCCCGCGATCAACCAACGCAGGTCATACTTGGCGTCGATGAACAGCTTCGCGAGATCGTCGAGAATCTTCCGCTCGGCGGGCGACGCCTTGTCGAGATCATCGACCGAATCGGTCATTCCACGTCCGAGCAGATGCTGCCAAACTCGATTCACCGCCGTCGCCGCGAACATCGAGTTATTTGGCGCGACCATCCAATCAGCGAGCGTTTCACGCGGAGTTTTGTCGCGAGCAATCTTCGCTGGCTCACCCGTCAGAAAGGCTGCCGTGTAATCTACCGGGCTGTTTTCAGGCCGAATCGTCGCTGCCGCAGAATCATTGATCACGCCGTTCTTGATCCCCGCAAAGAACGCGGCCATACCCCAAAAATCTTTTTGCTTCCAATCAGCAAACGGATGATTGTGGCATTCCGCACAGCCAATGCGCACGCCGAGAAACACTCGCGAGACGGAACTTGCCGCCGATTCTGGTTTGCCACCGACCGCCTGGAAAAACATCGCCGGCCCGCCACTGACGACGCCCAATCGCGGGTTTACGACCATCGCCGCTTGACCGTTATTCGTCGCCGTAACGATCTTCCGAGCCAACTCGTCATACGGCACGTTGGCCACGAATTGCTCCTTCAACCACGGTTCCAATCCGACAGCCATGCGTGCTTCCGGCGAGTTCCCCGGCACCAACGTCCTGCGCCACAACGTTGCCAAATGCGCGGCCGTTCGATCGGCATACTTTTCTGGCCGCTTCGGATCATTCAGCATTCGATCGACAAGTGTCCCGCGACGATGCTCCCCTTCGTAACCCAAAAAGTCGCGAGCCTGAGACACGCTGGGAATCGAACCGGCCAGATCGAGCGACGTGCGCTTGAGAAACGTGGCGTCGTCAATCACCGCCGGAGGTTCGATCTTCGCTTCTCGCCATGCGTCAGCAAACCGCTCATCGATCCAGCGAGCCAACTCCTCCGTCGTCAACCGAGAGGCAACCTGTTTCCCCGTAACCGACTCTTCGGCAAGCGTGAGCGTCGAGCCAATGAGCGCGAACACCAACATCAAGAATCGAACGTTGAAGAACATCAGCGGGTGCCTCCACAGACCATGAATACGATCAGCAGAAATTTTGACGCTAACCACACAACAGCGGCGAGCCAATTGAAAGCGAGCATACTTTAGACATTACGTCTTAAGCGTCAAGCCTCTTTTTCTTACCTTTGATAGTCGGCTCAGCCGCATGTCCGGAAGCAACGGCAGCGGCTCACGCCGCGACCACTCTCCCAGTCGTTGTTGATTCAGGATTCACTGTGATATGCGAACCCTGGAATTGGCGATGTCAGGCTCCGCCACGCAACTCGTCATCGGTGATGCAGACCTCTGGCGTTGAATCCCTTTCAGGACATCGCCATCGTCACGCCAAGCGATTTTGTTCGACTCGTAACACTTGGGTAACGCGCTCACGAAGTTCAATGCTGAATTTGAAGCGAGCAAGAACTCCCGGTTAGGACGGAGCCGGTTTCTCCTCGCGCGAGCAAGTCGAGCGGCCCAAAACCAACCACGTCGCCTTGCGCCTGATCGACGTGAAGATGCGATCTGCGGCTCGTTCTCGCACCAGTTTTCGCAGAGCCGCATCCATCGTCTCGTGTCACCGTCCGCTCCGAGCCATCGCCGAGCGGGCCTTCGCTTTCAGAATGCCGAGGAAGTCCAGACCCTCAACGATGTCGGCGTATTCAGCACGCTCAGCGGGGGGCAGCAACCCTTCGTTGGCCTGACCAGCCAACTCGTCGATGCGAGCTTGCGTCGTCGGATTCAGACGCAATTCCGTCAGCCGCTTCGCGACGTCAGGCGTCAGGCAGTCAGCCACCGGGTCCAGGATTTCGTCAATGACTGTGCTCTTGGGTGAAGATGATTAGCCCGGTGATACCGTGAATGAAAGGCCGATCGTTAGTACCGGTTCCAATCGACGTTCTCATGATGGGTTTTGACGAAATCAACATGCCGAAACACTCGCCTGAACCTGTTCTCTGTTTCGCCGTTTACATACGGATCGATGACGATCACGGACAGTGGCCGGTTCTCTTGACGGCGTGTTTTCGCAATTTCTGCGAACATCATCTGTGCCATCGCGTCGAAGTCGGACATCGAGAACCCGACAACTACGGCGACATCTGCATCATGCAATGCTCGCATTCCACTCGTCCAAACGCGGCCTAAGCCTGGGATTCGATGCAGTTGTTTGTACGCCCCAAGACCGGCGATACCGACGGTGCTCGGCGTTGCGTCGTTTGGGACCAATTGGAGATCGCGGTCCTCAATCCATCTTTGTAGCTGCTCGCGCGACTTGCATCGCCACAGCAGATAATCCTCTTCAACATGCCCAGTTGTCTGGTTCGATCGGTTCGCATTTTCCTTATCAAAGAGAAGATCGAGTTTTAATTTTGAAAGTGTGTTCGAGCGATGGGAGACGATCCAGTCGATGGAGCCGTGAAGTTTGCAGACTGCGATCCCATCGTCTCCTTCGAGATCAGTTCCGTGGTTCCACGTCTTGCCAACTCCGGACAGTGCGCGTTCCACAAGTGTGTCGTAGTTGAACGTCATTACTGTGTCGCCGGTATTGACGGAATCCGCCCAACGGGTGATCGGACCGAGATCGGCTTGGTTCTCGGTCGCGACGATGACGTCGCACAACGCCTCTTCAAGATAAGTCAACCAGGACTCGATTGACTCGGCAGTATTCGACGGTGTCCCAGGTCCGTCGTGCCGTCCAACTCGAGAAAGGTGCTGCCTGAGACGATTAAGCTCGATGTCGAAATGCCCGTGATGGAAGACTTGTTCGATATTCTGGGAGACTGAGCCTGTTAGCCGATCACTCCCAGAGAGCCAAGCCAACCGTTCACATAGCCATTCAAGCCATTGTCGCATTTCGTCAAGCTCGATCTCTTCCGTCAGTAACGGAAGCAGTTCTGTTGCGAGTGGCATACCAGCAGGCTTTGAGAATCCGGCTCCGAAAATGAATACTCGCTTACAGCGACAGTTTGTCATCAGACACCTC
>JAPLNX010000154.1:8557-10279 GCA_026400935.1 Planctomycetia bacterium
CCAATATCAGTTCACATTCCAGAGTTTGCCGACCTGGCCGATACTCGCAGAGGCCAAGCACCACCCGTCACCAATTCCCACTCCATTATCTTTATCGTCGATTCAATCGCCGATGCCAAACTCTGCCCATCTGAGATTAACTCCGCGCTCGATACGTTGTCGGCGTGTCCTTTGAGTGTCAGCAGTTCCTTGCCTGCGTTTCTCCATCGAGATGTGAGTCATGATCACTGCCGTTCCACCGGGATAACAGTCCTCTTCCTTTCGGGCGAGTACACCAAAGGCAAACTCTGCAATGACGCCATCAAGTCTTGTTTCTTGAATTGGTGGGACGGTCACACGTTGCCTCTCTTTCGCGACTTTTTCCGACGAGAAGGTCTTTGCTTCAATAAGGCTTCAAGCTTCTGAAGGGCGCTCAAAGTATCTCTCGCATCCCAGATCCAGATTCTCATGTCATCACCGGCTGACGCAAGCCACTCCCCATCAGGACTGAACGCCACGCAATTGACCTCGCGCGAGTGTTCCTTGAGCGTCAACACTTCGTGCCCAAACTCTGAGTCCCACAGTTTCACAACTCCATCGTCCCCGGCTGAAACCAATCGTTTGCCGTCGGGACTGTATGCGACACATTTAACGTTACCTTCATGTCCTGAGAGCTTAAGGATCGCACGTCCGCTGCCAACATCCCACACTTTCACCGTCTCATACCCAGATGACGCCAACCGCTTTCCGTCCTTGCTCCATGAAACACACCAAACGAGGCCAGAAGGTTCTTTTAATGTGCGAACCATGCGACCACTCGATGTGTCCCAAATCCTTACCGTTCCATCGAAGCTTCCCGACGCGAGCCAGACGCCTTCATTATCCCACGCAACAGTTGTGACATTATGCGTGTGCGCTTCGAGTGTGAGGAGAATCCGGCCAGTTGCCACGGACCACACTCTAACGGTGCCATCGGCACCGCTTGAGGCCAGCCGCTTTCCGTCGTGGCTAAATGCAACGCAATTGACGGAGCCGGTGTGTCCCTTGAGTGACAGCTTTTCCACGCCGCTCAAGGCATCCCAAACGATCACTTGGTGGTCAGAACCCGACGACGCCAACCACAAACCATCTGGGCTGAATGCGATGCAGGCACCGGCATCTATCTCATCTTCAATTGAAAGAACCTCTTCGAGACTGACCGTCTCCCAAACCTGAATTGTTCGGTTAATACTCACGGCCGCGAATCGCGTTCCGTCGGCATTGAATGTCACTCCGAAAACCACATGGGAACTTTTGACTGTCGAAGTCCATTGAGATTCGTAGCTATTCCAAATTCTGACCGTTTCGTCCTCGCTCGATGTTGCCATTGTGAATCCGTCAGGGCTGAATGCCACACCCGTTATCGACCGTTCGTGGCCTTGGAGAGAAAGCGTCTCGTAACCACCCGCGACATTCCAAACTTTTACGGTGCGGTCATCACTCACCGAGGCTAATCGTGCTCCGTTCGGACTAAATACGACGCAGTTCACCTTTTTTGAATGTCCTTTGAAAGTGCTGATCTTAGCCCCGGTCTCCACGTCCCAAATTGTGACGATACCGTAAGGACTAGTACCACGACCGAGAATTGATCCTCCATAAAAAGCGAGTTTGTGTCATTACTGCATCACCTTTAACGGAGGGTGGTGCGATGCCAAGGAAGGCAGTGCGGATTGAGGCGACGGAGCGGCAACTGGAAATCCTGCG
>JAPLNX010000185.1 GCA_026400935.1 Planctomycetia bacterium
ATATCCTCGATAGGGATCGAACCTACAACCTTCGGCTTCGGAGGCCGACGCTCTATCCAATTGAGCTACGAGGACAATGAGGACATCGTTGATTCAGAACCAAAATGAAGCGCCAGCGAGTGGTGAGTTCACGAGGAACTCGACCATTCGCTGGCGTGCCGTGGTGGGATGAGGAAGTCTTTTAGTATTCCTTTGCCTTGATCCAGCTCATCATGCGACGGAGTTGTTTGCCGACCACTTCGAGTGGATGGTTACGTTCGCGTTTGCGGATGGCTTGAAAGCTGGCCTGGTTGGCTTTGTTTTCCAGAATCCAATCACGGGCGAATTGGCCGGATTGAATTTCGTGGAGGATTTTCTTCATCTCGGCTTTGGTTTGTTCGGTCACGATGCGTGGTCCGCGTGTGTAGTCGCCGTACTCGGCGGTGTTTGACACGCTGTAACGCATATAGTTCAAGCCGCCTTGGTAGAAGAGATCTACGATGAGCTTAAGCTCGTGCATGCACTCGAAGTAGGCCATCTCTGGTTGATAGCCGGCTTCGACGAGGACTTCAAAACCCGCTTTAACCAACGCGCTGACTCCGCCGCAGAGAATGACTTGTTCACCGAAGAGGTCGGTTTCAGTTTCTTCGGCGAACGTTGTTTCAATAACACCGCCGCGAGTGCCGCCGATTCCTTTGGCGTATGCGAGAGCGAGCTTACGAGATTCTTCGGACGCACCCGGCAGGAGAGCGATAAGGCTCGGTACGCCTCCACCCTTTTCGTATTCGCTGCGGACTAGGTGGCCGGGGCCTTTCGGAGCAACGAGTGCTGCATCGTGACCCGGTGGCGGGATGACCTGGCCGAAGTGAATGTTAAATCCGTGCGAGCACATCAGTAATGCGCCCTTCTTCAGGTTCGGGCGAATTTCAGACTTGTAGATGTCTCCCTGCACTTCGTCTGGCAGAAGGATGTTGACGAGGTCCGCTTGCTTGACAGCTTCGGCGATCGACATGGGTTTGAAGCCGTGGCTGACGGCAAGATCATAGTTCGCACTGCCGGGGCGTTGTCCGATAATGACGTTGCAACCGCTGTCCCGCAGGTTTTGGGCCTGGGCGTGTCCTTGGCTGCCATAGCCCAGGACGGCGATGACTTTGTTCTTAAGCAGGGAGAGGTCGGCGTCGGCGTCGTAATAAACGGTGACTGGCATGTTCGTTGGTCCGTTGTCAGTGATAGGTAGTCAGTGGAAAAAAATGACTTCAGATTTGAAATAGGTGATCTGAAATCTGACATTAGAAACTCACGCGTTTGGCGTGACTTCGTGATCGCGTTGCAGGGCGATGCGCCCAGTGCGAACCATTTCGAGGATTCCAAAAGGCCGCATCAGTTCGATGAAGGCTTCGACTTTTTGTTCTTGGCCGGAGATTTCGACCATCACGTGCGTCGGGCTGACGTCGACGATCCGTCCTCGGAAAATCTCGACGAGTTCTTTGATCTCTGCTCGTGCATCTTTGGCCGTGCTGACCTTCATGAGCATCAAATCGCGCTCGACATAACGTTGGTCCGAAAAGTCAATCACCTTCACGACGGTGATGACCTTTTCCAATTGCTTGCGGACTTGGTCGAGTACATGGTCGTCGCCAGCGACCACGAACGTGATCCGCGAGTATTCGGAGTTTTCCGTCTCACCAACAGCAAGGCTTTCGATATTGAATGCGCGTGACGCCAGCATCCCGGAGATGTGCGCCAGCACGCCGGGTTGGTTCATCACCAGCGCCGAAAGAACATGTTTCATGAAGTCTACTCTTTCCGAAGCGGGCCGAATCTTCCAGTCTCAGGGGACAATCCAAGCGATCTTCAACCGGCCAGAAGGGGTGGAAGTTTAAAGTCGGATTCGACGATTCACAACGCTGTTGGTGGCTGCATCAAATCAAAGGCCCCTTCGGCCAACAACGTTTCTGCGACCGCTTCACCAAGGCAAATGGCATCACCTTTCGAGTTCACTACCGCTTCGTTTTCGGCCTCCAAGCGTTGGATGCCGTCGAGACTCAAGACGACGGCAGTGAGCAATAATTTTTCTCCCTCGAAGCGTGCCCAAACGCCAAGTGGTGCGTGACAGCCCGCTCGAAGTGCCTTAAGCACTGTTCGTTCGGCGATCACCGAGTGCAAGGTAGGGCGATGAATAAGGAGCGTCAAAATTTCTCGCAGCGGAGAGTCATGAGTGCGACATTCGATCCCCAATGCCCCTTGGCCGACCGCCGGGTAAAAGCATGGCGGCTGCAACTGAGAGCTGATTCGGCCCGCTAGTTCGAGGCGAGTCAGTCCAGCTTCTGCGAGAATGAGTGCGTCGAATTCGCCGTCGTCGAGCTTACGTAGCCTAGTTTCGACGTTGCCGCGAGCTTCCTGAAATTGCAGGTCAGGTCGCACATTCAACAACTGAGCTTTGCGACGTGGACTTCCGGTTCCAATGCGGGCATTCGGCGGCAATGTCGAGAGTAAGAATTCTAGCGTCGCTTGCGGATCATCCTCGAAGTCATCTTCGTCTGTTTGGAGGCTGGCGCCATCCGGTTCGCCTTTTGAGCCGCGAGCGAAGGTCGAATGCGACCTCGCTACTGCGGCCAATTTGCCAGTCGGTAATACGAGCACGTCGAATATCGCTCCGCGAGATGGCACAGCGGCTAGCGTTAATCTTTCAGTTGACTCGGTTGGCAGGTCTTTCAAGCTGTGAACGGCCAAGTCGCAGCGGCCATCGAGCAACGCGGCTTGAATCTCTCGCGTGAATACGCCGGTTCCACCTGCTCCGCCGAGTTGCGTCAAGGCTTCGGTTTTATCTCGGTCGCCAATTGTTGAGAGCGGCACGATCTCGACGACACGATCGGGCGCAGCGGCCTTGATGAGTTCCGAAACGTGCTGAGCTTGCCACATCGCCAAACGACTGGCTCGTGTCGCGATGCGAATGGGGGAAAGGGCATTCATTGAGTTATCCGCTTCTGTTCTGTTTCTATCGTAGGGCGGCTTATTAAGCCGTTCGGTTGTTTAACGCCGCTGAAGTGCATGGTTTGGAAAACCGTGCTACGAGATTGCTGTCCAATTCGCCGCGCGCTTTTCCAAGAAGGCGGTCTGGCCTTCGAATGGCTCGCCGGTTGGGTAGCACTCGGCGAACGCGCGAGCTTCTGCTTCGTATTGGGAGGCGAGATCGGCTCGTTGAGCAATGTGTTCTCGCAGCAAGTGCTTCACACGGCGGCGGGCTAATGGGGCACATCTCAAAACTTGCTCGATGACTTTTTCAATCTGCTGAGCGAAGTGTTCCGCAAGGAAAACGCCGTTAATGAGGCCAATTCGCAACGCTTCGCTCGAAGAGATCAGTTCGCCGGTAAGAATTAGCCGCCGAGCATTCGCGCCGCCGAGAAGTTGAGTCGCACGCACCGTCCCGCCCCAGCCTGGGAGAATTCCGATTGTTGTTTCGGGAAGCCCGATTTTCGCACCATCGGCCGCGAAACGCAGATCGCAGGCGAGTGCCAGTTCCGTTCCGCCGCCGGCACAAGCAGAGTGAATCGCAGCGACGGTTGTCTGTGGCATCGACTCAATCTGACTCATCAAGTGTTGTCCGACACGCGAGTCCGCATAAGCCGATTCTTCGCTCAGCGATCGCAGTTCGTCGATGTTCGCTCCTGCGATAAAAGTCCTGCCTTCTGCTGCAAAGACCGCGACCGAGCAGTCCGTTTGCGAAACTTGCTCGACAATTTCCAACAACCGCTGCCGCGTCGCGGCTGACAAAATCTGGATTCCTTTCTCACCTTGGAGCGTGATCCGAGCGATTGGGCCATCGAGTACGAGATTGACTTGTGTCGTCACGACTTCGATTCCTCCACAATGCATCCGTCCCGCATCCGTAAAATGCGATCGTCCGGTTGGATGAACGTTGGGTCGTGAGTCACGACTATTACAGTTGCATGGTGTTGTTCACGTAGGTCTCGCAACAGACGGAATACTTCCGCCCCCGTTTGGCTGTCGAGTTCCCCTGTTGGCTCGTCAGCCAGCACGAGTTTCGGACGCTTGAGCAATGCGCGAGCAATCGCGACCCGCTGTTGTTCGCCGCCGGAGAGCTGATTTGGGCGATGATCGAGCCGCTCGCTCAGCCCGACCTGTTTGAGCAATTCAACTGCACGAGATCGCAGATCTGCAGGAACACCGCGTGGCAGGAACGGTACGAGCACGTTATCGACGGCGGTCAGATTGCTCAGCAGGTTGAAGCTTTGGAAGATGAAGCCGACTTGCTCGCGCCGAAAATCGTCTCGCTGACGAGCGGTCATGCCCCGAAGCCTTTGCCCGGCGAGTGTCAGCTCCCCAGATGTTGGCTCGTCGAGCGCGCCGAGCAATTGCAACAACGTGCTTTTCCCGCTGCCAGAAGGCCCCAGCACAAATGCGAACGATCCAGCAGGGAGTTCAAATGTGACACCACGCAATGCAGAAACCTCGTGGGTTCCTCGTCGATACGTTTTTGTCACCCCTTCTGCCTGGATCATGATGCGCGACAGTGTAGCCCGCGTTTGCCGAGAGCGGAAACTCGTTGAATCGCAAATGTCATTACGGATTCAAATGAGCTTCTGACCGGAGCGAGTTCGCTCGACCAAGCAGTTCTTGTGTCGGCACGATCGTTGAGCTTGGTTGCAATTGATACGTGAATTCGTGTCGGTTGGTCAGTTGGTACGGCAGCAAGTTGTCGGCGAAGAATTCAAACGGCAAGATTTGATACCACGGGGCGGGAACCTTCTGCATCGTTTTCAGTGTGTCGTAGCCGTCCTTCTGCAACACGACTTCGCGAGTGCCGAAATGGGTAAAATCGACAGAAGTTGGTGTCTCACCCACTTCGTTTCCGTCGAGCAACACGCGTGCTCCCGGCGGATTTGAGGCCACAGTCATTCGTCGATGAACACACCCGGGCAATGCGGAGAGTGCCGCAGTCGCCAACAGCAGTGCGAATGAAAACCTTCGAGGCATCCGAACGTCCTGTCCGAACTCTAGGTGACGAGGTAGGAACTGAATGGGGCTTCTGTCGATGGGCAACTCTTGTTTTTAGGGGGCGGGACTGTAGTCACGTCGCGAAAGTCGGCCAAGACGAGGTTTTGAGCCTGTTTCGAAGGAGTGTCCGCATGGATGAAATGCTTCATGACGCACTAAATCCGAGTTTTAGGAAATATACGCCCTCGCAGACGCTGCGGGTTATTTAGCTGGTCTTCGGGAAGTTTGCTGATTGCCGACAAATCAAGCATGTGATTGGCGGCGGCGAGCCATACAATCCCTCGCACGATGTCTTCTCTCAAATTTGATCTGCCGATTGTTGAGCTTCCGGAATCCGAGTCTGATCCACTGGCGACGTTGCGTCCGCCTAATATTGCCACACGGCAGCGGAAGGCGCTGCCGATGACAATGGCGGAGGCTCGCGAACGCGGCTGGGATGAACTCGACATCGTCTTCGTCACCGGCGATGCCTATATCGACCATCCGAGCTTCGCGAGCGCGATCCTCGGCCGCGTGCTGGAAGCAGCGGGGTTTCGAGTCGGCATCGTCAGTCAGCCCGATTGGCATTCCTGCGACGCTTGGCGAACATTTGGCAAACCGAGACTCTTCTTCGCGATCAGCGCGGGGAACATGGACTCGATGATCAATCACTACA
>JAPLNX010000462.1 GCA_026400935.1 Planctomycetia bacterium
AGTGCATGAGTTCGTGACGTGGCTGAACTTCAAAGAGACGCTCGGCTTCAACGCGGCCTCGCTCGCGCCCGTGGTGAACTACAACCGTAAAGGCCGAGCAATGGCCTTCACCGGCCCCGGCCTCAGTTGCGATTGGCTCGACGTGGAAGGACCGCTGCACGAAGTCTGGCCGCCGCTTGGTCATCGCACGATGTTTGGCGAGCTGCCGATCGTGGAGTTCAAACCTGCCGATCATCCCGGCGTTCGCGCTCCACGACGAAAGCTGATTCATCAGGAAATCCTCGGCGCGAAGAACAAACTCGATCCCGTCTCCGGTGTCTGGACTGTGCAGAGCGAGCAACCTCTTGCCGATGCCGATCGCTTGCTGGCCGCGTTTTTGCCGAAAGCGTTTCGTCGCCCCGTCGATGCGAGCGTACGTCAGGCTTATGTCGCGAAAGTCGATGAGCGGTTGAAAGCCGGCGATTGTTTCGAGACCGCGATGCGCTGGACGTATCGCGCGGCGTTATGCTCGCCCGATTTTCTGTATCACGTCGAACGTAGGTTGGGACTCCGTCCCGACCATTCGTCGTCTCGCGTTGGCATTGATGATGCCAATAAAAAGAAAGAAGGCGGTCGGGACGGAGTCCCAACCTACTGTCGGGACGGAGTCCCGACCTACGACCGCGACGACCACGCCCTCGCGTGTCGGCTGTCGTATTTCTTCTGGAACTCGCGGCCCGATGACGCGCTCACCAAGCTGGCTGACTCTGGCACGTTGCACCAGCCGGACGTGCTCAAGACGGAGGTCGAACGGTTGCTCAAAGACCCGAAGTCGCAGCGGTTCATCGACGACTTCCTCGGTCAGTGGCTCAAGCTGCGGCAGATTGCGGCGACCGATCCCGATCGCAAGCTGTATCCCGAATTCAATCCGTACTTGCAGGACTCAATGGTCGCCGAGACGCGAGCGTTCTTCCGCGAGCTGATCGAGAAAGATCTCGACGCAACGCATCTCGTGCGTTCGGCCTTTGCGATGCTCAACGAGAAACTGGCGACGCATTACGGCATCGACGGCGTCAGCGGCTCACAGATTCGTCGAGTCCCCTTGCCGCCGAATCACCCGCGCGGCCCGTTTTTGACTCAGGCGGCGATCCTCAAAATCACCGCGAATGGGACGACAACTTCGCCCGTTCCGCGCGGCGCGTTTGTAATGGCTCGATTGCTCGGTCAAGAACCGGAACCGCCGCCGCCCAACATCCCGGCGATCGAACCGGACGTGCGCGGCGCGAAGACGATCCGCGAGCAACTCGACAAGCATCGTGCAGACGCTTCCTGCGAGTCGTGTCACGCGAAGATGGACCCGCCCGGCTTTGCGCTGGAATCGTTTGACGTGATCGGCGGCTTGCGAACGCGCTATCGCTCGATAGGTGACGGCAATCCCGCTCCGCGCGGGTCGATCGATCCGTTTATCGGTATCAGCTTCAAGCTCGGCCCACCGGTCGATTCGTCGGGCGTTCTTCCCAACGAGCGAACATTCAAAGACGTTACCGAATTTCAAACGCTGCTCGCCGCCGATTCAGAACGCCTGTTGAAAAACCTCGCGCAGCAGTTGGCGATTTACGGCACCGGCCGCGACCTAGCCTTCAGCGACCGCGATCAGATCGCCGCCGTGATCGGCAGCACGCAAAAGCACGGCGGCGGCGTTCGCACGCTGATCCACGAATTGATTCAAAGTGAACTGTTTCAAACGAAATAGCGAACTACAGACAATACATAAAGACAGTGACAATGACATGAACCCCCACCGACAAGCTCGGTGGGGTTTGTACTTGCCCCGCTCGCTATTGAAACTCGCTATTGAAAGCAGTCTATGAAGCTCCTTATAGCCACAACACTGTGCTTGATGGTCGCCTCCCTCGTCCCCGCCGCGGACGACAAGCCGATCGAGCGACCGCCGGTGAAGCACCGAGTCACCGGCTTGTTTTCGCCCGATCGCGAGGCCGATCTAAAAAAAGTCTTCGCGGAGAAAATTCCCGAAGCGAAATTGGTCAGCGTCGATTTCAAGAACTCGGAAGCGACGTTCGTTTATGACGCGGACGTGCTGTTCATCAAACCGACGCCGGAACAACTCATCGAACGCTTCGACAATCTGTTGAGAACTCACACGCAAGGAACGTTCGGCATTCGCGACGTTTGCAAAACGCCGAAGGACAAACTGTCGTTCATCGAGATCGGCGTCGTCGGGCTGGATTGCAAAGGCTGTTGCCTCGCGGTCTATGAAACGATCTATCGCATCGATGGCGTCGAACAAGCGACGGCCAGTTTCAAAGAGGGACTCGTCACCGCCTGGATCGACTCGAAGAAGACTGACCGCGCGATTCTGGAAGAAGCGTTGAAGAAACGAGGCGTGACGCTGAGTGCTCCATGAGCTGATTCCAACGTAGCACAGGCGGCTCGCCTGTGTGTTATCGATCAAATCACAGTCGAGCCGCCTGTGCTACGAGAGGCACACTATGAAGTTTGTTTGGCTCATTACTGCGGTCGTGATGCTCGGATCGTCGGTTCGTGCGGATGAGTCGATTGATTATGCGAAGCAGATCAAGCCGGTGTTGCAGGCTCGCTGTTTTGCGTGTCACGGGGTGTTAAAGCAACAGGCAAAGTTGCGTCTCGACACAGCGGCGTTCGCGATCAGCGGGGGCGAGAGTGGTGCGGCGATCAAGCCCGGTGACGTGAGTGCGAGTTTGCTTCTCAAGCGAATTTCCGCTGTGGAAGAATCCGAACGAATGCCGCCGGAAGGGGAGCCGCTCAAGCCTGCGGAGATTACGGCGATCAAAGCGTGGATCGAGCAAGGAGCGAAGGCTCCGAGCGATGAGCAGCCAGAACGTGATCCGCGCGATCACTGGGCGTTTAAGACCCCGGTGAGGCCCGGGATTCCCGATCACGACTCCCAGATCGTAGAACGAAAATCAAAAAACAAAAATCCCATCGACGCCTTCATCGCGGCAGAACATCACAAACGCGGACTCACTTCGCAGCCGCCCGCTGACAAACGAGTTTGGTTGCGGCGCGTGTCGCTCGATCTAACCGGGTTGCCGCCGACACGTGAGGAACTGGAGGCGTTTGACAAAGTCGGCTCGGAAGAGGCGTATGACAAAGTCGTGAACCGATTGCTCGATAGCCCGCAATACGGCGAGCGTTGGGGACGGCATTGGATGGATATCTGGCGTTACAGCGATTGGTGGGGATTGGGGGCCGAGGTCCGCAACTCGCAGAAGCACATTTGGCATTGGCGGGACTGGATCATCGAGTCGCTCAACGCCGACAAAGGCTACGACCAGATGCTGCGTGAAATGCTCGCCGCCGATGAGCTGTACCCGAACGATCTGGACCGATTGCGGGCGTCGGGATTCCTCGCAAGGCAATACTTCAAATTCAACCGCACGAGCTGGCTCGACGAGACTGTCGAGCACACGGCGAAGGCGATGCTGGGTCTGACGTTTAATTGTGCGAAGTGTCACGACCACAAATACGACCCGTTCGCTCAGCTCGATTACTACCGCATCCGCGCGATCTTTGAGCCGTATCAAGTCCGCACCGATCTCGTCCCTGGCGAGACCGATTTCGAGAAGGACGGCATTCCGCGCGCGTTCGACTGCAATCTCGACGCGCAGACGTTTCTGCACATTCGCGGCGATGACCGCAATCCGGACAAGGCTCGTGTGATCGAACCGACCTTTCCAGCATTCTTGTCCTGGAACGAAACGAAGATCGAGCCGTTGTCGCTTCCTGCTGAAGCGGTGCAACCGGGTCTGCGCCCGTTCGTCATTGAGACGTATTTGAAACAGGCCGAACAACACATCGCTGACGCACACGCGGCGCTGGCGTCGGCCAAGAAGCAACTGTCCGAAGCGGCGAAGAAAGCGGATGAAAACAAGCCGGGAAATGCAAAGGACGACAGGGACCAAAAGGACGCTAAGAGGTCTGACGTGATGGAGACGGCGGAATCGAAACCGGTTGTTGAGGAGAACTTCGCGACAGCGAAACCTGGTCTCTGGGAAATGCGTGACGGCATGTGGACTTACTCGGACGGCAAGCTGATTCAGTCGCAGGCCGGTGCGGTGCGTGCAGCGTTGCGTTTGAAGCAACTCCCCCCGGTAGACTTTGAAGCCAAACTGAGATACGTGCCGACTGGTGGCGACATGTGGAAGTCAGTTGGCCTCACGTTCGATGTGACCGAGGCGGGGAACGAAACACTCGCGTATCTCAGTTCGAACGCACCGGGCCCGAAGTCGCAGGTGTCGTATAAGGTTGGTGGCAATCACGTTTATCCGGCGGAAGGAGCACAAGCTCGTCAGATTGAACTCAACAAGCCGCACGAACTGACGCTGCGAGTGCGCGGCACGCTGGTCAATGTCATTGTTGATGGTCAGCACTCGATCGCCTATCGGCTGCCAATCGCGCGGCAGCGTGGCATGATGGAGCTGATCACTTACGACGCGAAGGTTGAGTTCCTCTCGTTTGAACTGCGCGAGTTGCCGACAGACGTGAAGCTCGCTCAAGCGGAATCGGTGAAGGGCAAACCGTTTGATGGTCCGCAGCCTGTTGATCAAGCGAAGCTCGCCGTCGTGATTGCTGAGAAAGCTCTTGCCGCGGCGGAAGCTCAGCCGACTTCGATCAAAGCACGAGCGGCGGCCGATTGGGCACGCGCTCAACAGCCTCCCGCCGATAACGTGGCCGTGTTGATCGCTGACGCCGTTCGAGCAGAACGCATCGCGGCGGCGGCGAAAGCGGACGAAGAGGTCAGCCGCACGGAACTCGACGTGCTGCGAGCGACTCCGGAAAAGAGGGCCGAAGCAGAGAAGAAGCTTGTGGCCGCGAAGGCTGCATTCGACGCGGCCCACAAGTCGATCGACATGCCGGGCGAGAGTTACACGTCGCTGATCGGCGCATCGAAGATGCTCGAATCAAACCTCGAAACCGAAGCGAGCCGATCGAAACCGTTTCCGCAGACCAGCACCGGCCGGCGATCGGCCTTCGCGAAGTGGCTCACCGACCCCAAGCATCCGCTTCCCGCGCGAGTAGCCGTCAACCACATTTGGTCGCGACACTTCGGTAGACCGCTGGTCCCGACGGTGTTTGACTTCGGCCGCAAAGGAACACCACCGACGCATCCCGAATTGCTCGACTGGTTGGCGGTCGAGCTGATCGATCACAACTGGAGTATGAAACACATTCATCGACTGATCGTCACGTCGCAGACTTATCGGCGGACGTCATCGTCGAAAGACGATGGAGGAATGGGGAGAGAGGGAGATGGTGAGAAGAACAATGCGGGACAGGATTCGTCTTCGAGGAATGGTGATTCTGTGTCAGCGAATCTCTCGCTTGATCCGGAGAACCGTTTCTATTGGCGAATGAATCCGATTCGCATGGAGGCTCAAACCGTTCGCGACACATTGCTGTCTCTTGCGGGCGAACTCGACCTGACGCTCGGCGGGCCGTCGATTCCCGTCAACAATGAAGCCTCTCGGCGACGCAGCTTGTACTTCGTCCATTCGCACAATGAGCACCAAAAGTTCCTGTCGATGTTCGACGACGCCAGCGTCCTGGAATGCTACCGCCGCGCGGAAAGTATCGTTCCGCAACAAGCCCTCGCGCTGGAGAACAGCCCGCTGGCCACCACGATGGCAGAGAAGATTGCTCAACGCATCGCCGCCTCGAACCCGACCGCCTCCGAACAAGATTTCATTCGCGCGGCGTTCCTGACCGTGCTGTCCGTCGAGCCGACCGAATCCGAGCAAGCAACTGTCGCCGAAGCCCTCGCACGCTTGATCGAAGCTGGAAAATTTAAGAACCGTACAAACCCTGAAGCTCAGGCAAGAGCGAACTTGATCCACGCATTGTTGAACCACAATGATTTCGTCACTGTAAGGTGACACAAGTTGTGAAGAAGCCCGCGAACCACCGAGGCAAACTCAGTGGGGTGATGACTTGAGAGGAATTCTAATGACCGACCATTCGAATCTTGATTGTCATTGTTCGTATCGAGGCGTTCATCGCCGAGCGTTTTTGTCTGATGTCGGGATGGGCTTCACGGGTCTCGCGCTGGGGGCGATGTTGGCTCGAGATGGTGTCGTGCGAGGGGATGCGGTTCCGAACTGGCACCCGCCGGATGGGAATTCGCATTTTGCGCCCAAAGCCAAGAGCGTGATTTGGCTGTTTATGAATGGGGGAGTTTCGCAGGCGGAATCCTTTGATCCGAAACCGGAATTGACCAAGTACGGCGGGAAGACGATCAGCGAGACGCCGTACAAGGACGTGCAGAACCCGGAGAAACTCAAGCTCGCGCGAGTCACTGTTGTCAACGATGCGAACGGTCAGCAGCGAACCAAGCTGTATCCGTTGCAGGTCGGCTTTCGGAAGTACGGCGAGAGCGGCATCGAATTGAGCGACTGGGTGCCGCATGTGGGGAGTTGTGTCGATGACATTGCAGTCGTGCGATCGATGTTTACAACAGACGACAACCACGGAGCCCAAACGCAATTTCATTCCGGTCGGCACATGCTCGATGGCGAGTACCCGACGCTCGGAGCTTGGGTCCATTACGGACTCGGTTCGCTCAACGACAATCTGCCGCAATTTATTTCGATGGGCAATCGCGAGTACTGGAACGCCAAGGACGGGCATTATCTCGGTCCAGCACACGACGCAGTGCCTGTTCGAGTCGATCCCAATAATCCGCTCGACTTCGGCAAGCCTTCAAAAGATTTGACCGTCGCCGAACAAAGAATTGGATTTGATCTCGTCGGCCAACTGAATCGGCTCAAGGCCATCGAGTACCCGGATGATGCGGCACTCAATGCGCGGATCAAGGCTTACGAGCTCGCGTTCCGAATGCAGACGTCTGTGCCGGAAGCGCTGAGCCTCAACATCGAGACGCAAGAGACGCAGCAGCTTTACGGGCTAGATGATCCCGCGACGCGCGACTTCGGGATGCAGATGCTCGCTGCTCGGCGGTTCGTCGAACGAGGTGTCCGGTTCATCCAAGTGCAACACGGAGCGGGGGGGGCCGGAGTCTGGGATGCTCACGGCGGCTTGAAGGCGAATCACGAACGCAACTTCAATGCGGTCGATAAGCCGATTGCCGGGCTGTTGAAAGACCTCAAGCAACGCGGGCTGCTCGATTCAACGATCGTGTTGTTCGCGTCCGAGTTCGGACGCACGCCCGGCTCACAGGGAGCGGACGGTCGCGACCATCACATTTACGGTTTCTCGGTTTGGATGGCAGGTGGCGGCATCAAGGGAGGCGTCGTTCACGGAGCGACTGACGAGATCGGCTTCCACGCGGTCGAGAACCGGCACTATGTCACCGACATCCATGCGACGATCCTGCATCAACTCGGCCTCGATTCCCGTCTGCTTGAAGTCCCCGGCCGCAAGCGGCTCGATATCGATCACGGCAAGCCAATCACCGAGATCTTGGCATAATGTGGCTCAATTCGCAGCACAGGCGGCTCGCATGTGTGGTCTCAGGTACGGCAATCACAGGCGGGCTACGTTTGAGCCGTTCTTCCACAACAAGACGCCATATACGGCGTAGATTCTGGCAATGAATTGCCAAAGCCACGGTGAGCTGAATTCGATGCGTGTCAGTTGCGAGGCCAGGCGAGGCTCGGTTTGAAGCAACTGATGCAGAGCGGCAGGATTTGTTCCGGTGAAGAAATTTCGAGCGGAGATTTCTTTCGTCAACAGGCTTTTTAAGTCGGACTCGTTAACCGACCGCAACGCAATACAAGAATCAGATGAGACGACCTCAGTCACGAGTACCGCATTGCCGTCGGCTTGAGTCAATTCCAACAAGAGCAAGAGATGTTGCAGTCGCACGGCGGCGACGACTTCCCAAAAGCGAGGATGCGATTCGCCAATTGATTTGACGACCGACTCAATCAACTGAGTCAGCAGCCCGACTGACGCCACAACATCGCAGGGACCGATCTCGCTCATTCGTGGTGGATGTTGAATTGCGGCTAAACAGCGTTCGACCAACACGTCGCTCACAGGTTGATCAGGCAACATCAAAGAAAGGTCGGTAAAAATCCCGGTAACGTCAGCCGGAGCGACCAATTGAATCCGCTCATCGCACGCGAAGCCTTGTCTCGTCAGACCACGCTGCAGTGATTCAGCATCAACATCAACGACTACTAATTCTGAAAATGCCGACATCAATACAACGAGATCGAAGTCGTTGAGATTGCCCGCGCCCAACAAACAGAGCCGTTTCGCTGACGGCGATCGAGCAGCCAGCAAGAGTCGCGTCACTCGCACGCGATGTGGCTCGTACAACGCCCACGCAGTATCTGCTTCGACGTTGCGTCGCGATTGCTCTTGGCTGAGTCGATCCATGATTGCTTTACGCAACTAAGTAGGGCACACCCCGACAGGTAAGCGTTCACGGGCACGGTAGCAGTGATGGAATTGGCTCGTGTTTGAAATGAGCCTGAACGGCGGTGACAAGGTAGTCGTAGATTGAACGGTTTTGGAGGCGGCAGGTTTCGGAGACGGTGAGGATGCGTTCGAGG
>JAPLNX010000545.1 GCA_026400935.1 Planctomycetia bacterium
ACCTACACCGGCAAACCGACACAATCGCAGCCCGTAGCTCGGTTCTGCCCACCGCACCGGCGCATCACCCGCACCACAAAAATCCAACAAGCCGCACTCCAAATCTAATGGCAGGTTATTTCTTGGTCGTGGCACTAGCTGCCTCTGACCTTAGTAGGAGTCCGCGTGGTTTTTATGAAAGCTTTGTGAGGATTTGCGGGTTTGCTTTAGGTACTGCAATCGGTGCTCGCTGAGTCTTCCGTGAGCCGCTTGCCGTGACTCGGTCCCGGTAATCGCCAGGATTCGCGGGAATATTCTGCGGCCAGAAACGCTCTTGAGACAGTGGGAATACCCTGCCTAAGAGGCGGCACAACTGGGAGAGCGAGTATGTTGGCGTCATTTGTTGCGCGGACTTCTGCGGTGTCGGTCTTGCTCGCGCTTGTGATCGTTAGTGCTGGCTGCGGTCAGCCGGTTCGGCAGGATCGAACGATTGAATTCTCTCGCGACGGGAAACAGGTGGCATTTCACCATGACTCGGATGGCGTCTTTGTCGCGGCACCGGGTGGTGGAATTCCGACCAAAATTTTCCAACCGAACGAAGACGTGATTGCCACTAGCCGACCGCTTTCTTATCCGACTGACGGTCGACTCCTTTTTGCGACGGCCTCATTGTTGGCGGAGCCAAACCGGCCACAACAACCGCAGACTCAGGCCGCCGCGAGAGCTTTGATTCAGGCTGAAGGACAGGTCGTTTTCGAAGCACCTGTGCGTTTCACTTGTTGGTTGAGAAGTGACCCAGTCGGCGATCAGCCAGCAGACGTGAAGGAACTGTTTCAAGCGGCCTGCGGACATGTTGGATATGTCTCTGCAGGACTCGCGGTACGGTGGCATCCGGACGGCAAGCGAGTGACCTATATTGCAAAAGTGGCGGATGATTCGAGACAGCATTCCGTTTTTGAATATGACATTGAGTCACAAAAAACGTGGCGTGTCTTTCCGAATGAGGGAAATGCCGTGTTGTGTGATTGGACCCCGGACGGTTCGGCTTTGGTTTGCCTCGTTGGGAATGCGGCGAGTGATCGGCGATCGAACTCAGTGACCGAGCATGTCACGGCGGGAATCTGGATCGGTAAGCCGGGTGAAGGTGGCTCATGGTGGCACGTCCCGGAATCTGAGCGATTACCGGAAGGGGAACTTCCTTCGTTGATCGAGCAACTGCGATCCAGTCGCCCGGCGTGGACGCGAGACAGTTCGTCGTTCGCCTTTGTGACGCTCGAACCAAGCGATGCGGCGGTCACAGATGATTCCACGAAACGACTCATCAAACACCGGCTACATCGAGTCGAGCTTACCAGCCGTGCGATCAGTACGACGCTGGATGTTGAAGGTTCAATCACCGACTTGCATTGGTCCGATGATGGTCAGCGATTCGGCTGCTTGACGCGATCCACTTCAACACGGACCTCGCTTAAGATCGTTGAACCGTCGGGAATGATCTCGGCGGTCGTTTCAGATCATCCGATCCGAAAGTTCGCCGGGTTCGACTCCACAAGCCGACGCTTGGCATACGTCACTGCCAGTCCGATAAATCCACCGCCGAGTGATCCGTGGTGGGCGTTATTGCTACGACCTGATCCGCTGGCTCGCGACAGCGTGTGGATCGCGGACATAAAAGCATCAGGACAAGCGACCGAGATCTTCTCCGGCATGCGAGTCACTTTTCCGCAGTGGTCACCGACAGAAGAGCGGCTTTCGTTGTGGCTGACGTTTTCGCCTCGGTATCGCTCGCTGCTGTCGAGCCTCTTTCGATGGGGACTTTGGCCTGGCGATCCTGCGGCGACGATTGATGTTCGGTCGGGCGATATTTCTTGGATGGCAGTCACTCCTCAAGAAGAATTGCAGATTGGCCATTTTCATTTGCTGAAAGGGAACAACGCCGAAGCCTGTCACTGGTACGCGAAAGCTCGCGGCCAACTTCCCGCTCCACAACCGCCGCAAAACTGGACCGAGTTCACTCAGCGAGTTAGTGCGCCGGAGAACTCACAGGTCTTCGAATTTCTCTGTTTGAAGCGACTTGATCGCGAGGATGAGGCGCAAGCGAAGTGGCAAGAATTCGAGCTGAATTTCTTTCCGAAGCTGAGTCCTGAGTCCCAAACTCCAATGGCAAATACTAGTGAGAACTTTTTTGAAGCTATGGGGCCTCAAACGGAGTTTCTGAAGTATCTGATTCATGACCTCTACGTGGCCGAAGTTTTTCTGAGCGTCGATGCCATTGATGACGCGCTGAAACATTTCCGTGCGGATGCTTTGCCGTCCGCAGATGACCCCGAAAAACTGAGTCGCGCGATTGTGCTCGCACAACTGTTCTTAATCGCCAATGATCGAGAGGCTTTTCTGTCACACAGCACGAACACCGTTGTGCCGCTTGCGATTAAAGTGGGGAAGAATCTCACCAAACAGCACCCCGGTACCACCAGCGAAGTCCTACAGTTTGCGGCGGGATTGTGTCTTGCCCCATTGTTTCGCTCAGAGTTTTTCAATGGCCTGTCGGATGCCGTGTTGCATACCAACGTTCTCAAATGGAATGCCCTGCGAGAACAACTCGAAGACGGACTTCCCGCAGTTGCCATCGATCTCGTGCGGCGTGCCATCGCACAGAATCAATCCAACCCGAAGGCGGCGAAAGCTGCTGAGGAGCAAATCAACGGCAACCCCACTGGACGTGAACTCTTTGCGGATAAGCCGATCGATGATGTAGTTGCTCGATGGTTTGAGACGTCGCGATTGGGCCTTGCTCGATAAGCGTTTCCGATCATTTATCGAATCACTCACGTGCTCCGGTCATGGCCCGACCGCAACCGGACGTGAGTGCTTTGAGAGTTTGACTTCGTGGGGTCGCAGCCGAATTACAAGTCCAAGTCCAAGTCCAAGTCTGCCCTGGTGAGGAACCAGCGATTCGCGTCGGAGAGTTGTTTTGCGGAATCGCCGAGGACAGCCGAGTTTGGGAAGACCAGAACCTGCATGCTTTCGGGACGCTGGAGAAAGCCGAATGATTGCAGCCGTTCTCCGAGTAATGACAGGCCGAAATAACTCATGGAAATAGAGGTGGCTCGAAATTCTGGTGATCGCATTCTTCGAATAAATTCGGCGAGCAACCGATCGAGAGTCAGCGGGCTGTCGTAGAGTACATCGGCAATCTCAACGACAGCGTTCTGGCAGACTTGGCAGACTTGGAAGACAACGTAGCCCGCGAGATCGCCTGGAGTGGATCCCAACCAAAATACTTGATAAGGCGTCGCGGTACGCTGCTGAAATCGCCACATTAGGTAATGTGAGGTTCTTTCCGTGGCGATGGGGAACTCTGCGGCTGATCGATTCCAGAGCCGGTCGAAGCGAGCGTCAAACGTGCGGTCAATACCCACAACCATCCCCGCAGACCGCAGGGAAAACGTTTCGCGGGATAATAGTCGCAACCCTAGATCGAGCACCGGAGCGATTGCTTTCGCAAGTATTGCGGGGCGTACCTGTTTCTTCAGTTGAGACTCGGAGCGGAGTACCTTCGTCCAACGCTGAGCGGTTCCCACCGGCTGGCCACCGACTCGTCGCAGAATCTGAATGGCTTTCGAAGTCGCACCAAAGATGAATGCTCTGTCGCTTCCTGGTAGTGAAGCGAGCAGCGCGCGTTGCAGACGAAGAGCTGGCCCTGCAGTTCGGAACTCTGAGTCCACCGCGAGGTTGCCGATCTGTCCGGCAGGGAAAACTTGCCCGCCAAAATGCATCCTTCGTGAGTGCAAGCCGATCGCCCCGTAAATGGGAGCAGACTTGGGGCGTGACACCCAGACTGACCCCATACCGGTTGGATTGGAGAGATAGCACTGAAACCGAGGGGGGTACACGTCGAAGCCACGATTCCAAACCGCTTCGATTTCGCCGCGGTCGATCTTCAAGTCCGCGAGTTCCACTGTTGTCTCGTCTGTCTCTCGCGAAGTCACGATCCGACGAACGCTCGGTAGCTTATCAACCACTAGAGTTCTTGAGCTAAGTGACGGAGTTGATTCTGACAAATTGTGTGGAGCTGTTTGCGGCATTTTGGAAGCCACCTCTAGGAGAAGACGTGTGATTCACGGAAGTACTTCTTCAATCAACTCGGGAGGTCGATGGAGGTAGTCTGTCGCCCTGCGCTTGGAAACGATGTCGTTGTAGACGAACTGAACTTGTTCTGCGGTAAGGCCGATTTCCGCAGCGACTTCCTCAGTTGAGTAGCCGTTATTCAAGCCGAACAAACAGCAGTCAAGCTTGTCATACGGCACTGAGTAGAAGAACTCTTCTTGGCTTTGCGGCAGCGAGAATGTGTCGGTCGTTGGTGGCCTTGAGCAGATCAATTGCGGCACGCCGAGATGCTCAGCCAATTGATAGACCTGAGTTTTGTAGAGGTGGGCAATGGGCTTGATGTCTGCCGCGCCGTCACCTTGTTTGACGAAGAATCCTTGATCGTATTCCAACCGATTTGGGGTGCCGCCGACGGCGTACTTCAGGCGGTCGGCGTGGTAATACTCCATCATCTTGCGACAACGCTGTTTGAAATTGGTCGCGGCAACAATCGTTTGATAGGCCGCGAGTGTCAGTCGGGCTTGTGTCCGTTCGCCCGTCGGTGATTCGACGACAACGCTCGACAGATTGAAACGCGCTCCAGCCAACAACGGCGGCAGAACGAGTTTGCTCTTCCATTCGGGCGTGAACTCCGGGATCACGCTTTTGATCGCCTCATCTCGGCGGCGATAACAGCCCGCGCCATCGAGCATGGGTGTGATGTTTTCCAAAACGGTTTCGATGCCCAGCGATTCGGCCAGTAGTTCCGCCAGCGCCGCGCTGTCATCGGAAGAGTCTTTCTCCGGCATCATGATCCCGAAGACTCGCGATGGCCCGAAGGCTTTTACCGCCAGTGCGGCAACGACGCTGGAGTCGATCCCGCCCGACAGGCCGAGGACGACTCCTTTACGTTTGAGCGTGAGGGCCACTGTCGTGCGCATCCATTCGCAAATGCGTGCCACTTCTACAGTCGCATCCAAGTACAACAGTCGTCGGGTAAATGCTGCGGCTGAGGTCGTTGTGGGTGAAGTCAGCATCGTCGTCATGTCGGTTCCTATCGCTGGGAAAAAGTCGTACTGGTTTTGTGAACTCAAACGAAGACCAAAAGTTTCTTGTCGATCTTGCCATTCGGAGTCTTGGGAAGTTCCGGACGGAACTCGACCTGCTGTGGGACCATGAAGTCTTCGAGGTATTCGCGGCAGTGTGCCTGTACTTCGCGAACGGTCATTGACGGCCCATCCTTGAGGCAAACGATTGCTCGGATCGCCTGGCCAAGAATTGGATCTGGGACGCCGACAACGACCGCTTCAGCGATGAGTGGATGCTGATGCAAAACATCTTCGACTTCGCGGGGGCTTACCTTTTCGCCTCGGCTTTTGATGATGTCATCCTTACGAGCGACCCAATACAGAAAGCCTTCTTCATCAGTCTGAAAAAGGTCGCCTGTGTGCAGCCACGTATCATTCGAAAATGCTCCAGGGCGCAGTCGCTTCGCAGTTTCTTCAGGAGCCTCCCAATAGCCGAGCATCACATTCGAGCCGCGGACAACTAACTCTCCGACTTGATTCGGACCGAGCATGTGCCCCGTTTCATCGACGATACCGACCTCGCAGTTCGGCATCGCCTTGCCGACGGAACTGGGTCGCCGATCAAGTTCTTCGGGCGGCAAGTAACAGACTCGCGTGCATTCCGTGAGACCGTACATCGAGAAGATCGACGTGTCGGGCAGCACGCGTTTCAACTTCGCAAGATATTCCACGGGCAAGGCCGCGCCGGCGTTCGTCACGTACCGCAACTTCGACAGGTCGTACTTGGTCAGATCGAGTTGCAGCAGCAGCGATGCGATTGTCGGCACCAAAGGCATACCGGTCGCACCTTCGCGGACGAGCTTCTCCAGCGTGGCATGCGGGTAAGCGATCGACTTTTCCAACAACAACGTGCCGCCGTATCGGCAACACATCAGCCATTGATACAGGCCGTATCCGAACGATAGCGGCAGCACACTCAGCACAATGTCGTCGGACGTGTTTTGCAAATACTCGATGATCGACAGACTGGAAGAGACCATATTGCGATGCGACAGCATCACCCCTTTGGGGTTGCCGGTCGTGCCTGATGTGTAAACGAGCGCGGCCAAGTCCACATCGATGCACCGCTTCGGTGGCGGCTGTTTGAGGGCAGCCTCGTCAATGAGCAGTGTTTCCCATGTGACGAGCGAATGCGTGCAGTTAGTCACGTTCGCGGGATCGCCAACGACGAGGACATTCCGCAGGTGAGGTGTCTCGTGCCAGCAATGATCATAACCTTGCAGTCGCTGGGCTTGAGCGATGATCGCAGTGGCTCGCGAGTTGTTCAGCAAGTACGTCAGCTTGTCGGACTTAGTCGTCGGGTTAGCCATGACGAACACCGCACCGGCCTTCAGGACGGCCCACACGGCAATCGCCGCCTCGATGGAATTGTCCAAGAACAACACCACGCGATCACCCCGTCCGACACCACGAGCGATCAAACCGTGCGCCAGTTGATTGGCGGCGGTCTCGATCTCGCGATACGTGACGCGGCGGGTGTCGCTGACAAGAGCGATCTTGTCAGGCACTCGTGCGGCCGTCTGTTCGAGGAACTGTTCAAGCTGCATAGTTTGCTCCTGGATTCCTGGCCGACGCGTCTCGCGTCGGACGGATGCGAGACGCATCCGCCACGTTACTTCGCCTCTTCCAGTTTCAACTCGATGAACGCAATCAACCGATTGATCGAATCGAGGTTGTCGGGGACCAGATCATCGTCAGCCACACTGACCTTGAATTTGTCTTCGATGAACGAGACCAGTTCGAGCACTCCGGTGGAGTCAATCAGACCCTGGTCGAGCATTGATTCGTCTCCCTTGAGTTCAGCACCTTTACGGCCAAACAAGAAGTTGTCTTCCACGAACTGGCGAACGTCGGCTTCAATCGTCGGCATGTTGAATCGGTCCTTTTTGTTTTTGGTCTGCCCCCACCGGGCTTCCCTCGTTGGGGTTAGGCTTCTGCACTACGCGAACATCACTCGGGCTAAGTAGTGCAAAAGCCCGCGAGCCACCGGGACAAGCCCAGTGGGGGAGAGAACATCGGTCACACGGTCACCGCCTCCGGCACTTCGACCGGGCGGCCATTCACAAACTGCTCCACCACAAGCTGCGCAGACAGAATGCCCACGAGCGCCATGTTGTCTTTGGTACCAATTACGGCTCCTGTGCGTGCTTTCTCCACCAACTTGCTGACCGAATCTGGATCGAACAATCCGGCCGATCGAATCGAGTCTGGCGAGAGCAATGCATCGACATACTCGAACCGTGCCATGCCGGCGTCGGGATCGAAGAAACTCAGTGCATCGGGGGCTCGATACGGCTGCTTGGTTCGCTGACGAATTGACTCCGGAACGAGATGCTTCGTCGCTTGCTTAAGAATGTGCTTCTCATCCAGACCGCACATCTTTAATCGCGGAGGTAATTGTGCAGCGAATTCAAGGAGCCGATGATCCAGGAACGGGAATCGGCCTTCGATGCTGTTGGCCATCGTCATGCGGTCCCCTTGTGAGGACAGCAGATAGTTCGGCAACAGGCCGGTCGCTTCCAAGTACTGTGCTTGAGAGAAGCCATCCCAACCCGCGAATGCTTTCGGCAAGTTGTCTGCGGTAGCAGTGATCGGGTCGGAGTCGTATGTCGCAGCTAGTACTTCGGGCGTAAAAAAGTCCTTCAGTTTGCTGGTCAGATCCCATCGCGGGAGATGCGAGAAAAACGGACTGCCCAAATCATGTGGGCGTACTTGAAAGAACGCCTTCAAGTACGCCGCTGGTTGCGATTGCAGGCTCTTCATGTAGGGATACAGCCGCTTGAGCAACAACGGCCGCGACTTGGAATCCGGTTGCCGCGCCCAGAAACGACGCAGCTTGGCCTCTTTGAAGACGTCGTATCCACCGAACGCTTCGTCAGCCCCTTCGCCCGTGAGCACCACTTTGATGCCTGACTCACGCACGAGTCGTGACAGCAAGAACAACGGCGCGGGGGCAGTTCGCAGAATCGCGGTTTCCGTATGCCGGATGACTTCGGGAAAGACGCGGCCGATATCATCGTGAGTGCAGCGGACGGAGCGATGTTCAGACCCCAGCCGCCGAACCACTTCTTGTTGGTAGTGGCTTTCATCGAATTCGGCATTTTCAAACTCGACCGAAAACGTACAGAGCCGTTCACGGTTGAGATCTTTCGCCAGTGCGGCAGTGATCGCTGAATCGAGTCCGCCGCTGACGTACGCACCAACAGGCACATCGCTGCGCAATCGCAGTCGGGTCGCATCAGTCAGCAAAGCCAGAAGTTGATCTTCCAACTCACCCGCCGAGACACCATCAAAACGGTTTGAGAAATCGAGGTCCCAATATCGAAAGACGCGCAGCTTGCCATGTTCGAACGACAGTGAATGACTTGGCGGAAGCTGTTGGATTCCTCGAAAGATCGTTCGTGGTGGCAATGCGGACCAAAACGTGAAGACTTGATCCAGTCCGATCGGATCAATCGCTTTGGGAACTGCCGGATGGGTGAGGATCGCTTTGATCTCAGAAGCAAACAGCAGCGTCTTGCCGACAACCGAATAAAACAGCGGCCTCTTGCCGAGCCGGTCCCGTGAGGCGAATAGCTTTTGCTGCCGCGCGTCCCAAATCGCAAACGCCCACTGTCCGTTGAACCGCTTGACGCAGTCCTCACCCCATTCGGCGTAGGCTTGCAGCAGCACTTCAGTATCCGAGGTCGTGGTGAAATGACGACCAAGCGTCATCAGTTCTTGCCGCAGTTCGACGTAGTTGAAGATTTCGCCGTTGAATGTGACGGTTAGCTCGCCATTCGCGATCGACATCGGCTGGATGCCACCAGAGAGGTCGATGATGCTCAGTCGTGTGTGCGCCAGTCCGACCGAGCCATGTAACGTGATGCCATTCGAGTCCGGCCCACGATGTTTGAGCGCAACAACCATCCGCTCCAGAGTTTCTCGTGAAACCGGTTGCCCGTCGAACTGTTTGATTCCCGCGATGCCGCACATACCCAAGTCTCGTTCGTCTCGTGCGAGGTGGTCCTGCTCGCAGTCCGCTCAGAATTTGATTCCGAAACATGGACCACGCGAACCAAGAGTCAAACGACGGAGCAAGAAAAGCTGGGATGGGATCATCTCCCCGCTCGAGTCCTGCGGAACAGTCGGGCGTGTTGCCGTTTGGCAACGTGAGTTCAGAGAAAATCTCACTGGATTCGTTGATCACTTGATCGAACAAGCCGTGATTCATTCGGCCTTCTGCAGAATTGCCAATCGCGAGTCGTCGAGATCCAGTCGATACATGATCTGGTTGTAGTCGTATTTAGGTGTTTGCTCGGAATTTCCTGAAAATGAGTGCGTGTATGTTCCCTCGAAATACAACGACCGACCGCTTGAGAAGTAGGGATGCTGTTTGGGGTTATAGAAGCTGTATTTGTCATGGGTGAGGATCTTTGATGCTTGACGCCACGGGCCTTCGGGAGCAGTCGCTTCGGAGTACCAGATCTCGCCGAGCAGCGAGGTTCCGAAGTGTTGTGTAAAGATGCTGACCCAGCGGCGGCGGTGCTCGTTCCACGTCACGGAACCAGCGTGGGCAATGACCGGTTTACCAGTGCCGGACTCTTTCAGATTGAGCCACGTTTCGTTGGGTTTGAGTTGCCCACTCTTGAGCAACGTCGCTTGCAATGACCAACGAATCGGCGCGGTGTCACGCTTCCAAGCCCAGACGACTTTTCCGGCGGAGTCGCGTTCGACTTGCGAAGACTGCTCGCGTCCTCCAGGAACGAGGCAACTGAAGCCTTCGTATTGACTGAGATCACAGAATGCCTGGACTGTCGCACGAACGCGAATCATCGCTGACGCTTCGGCAAAGTAGACGTATTCAACCCCGTCAACTTTGTGAATCAGCGAATGCCCGTCCGGAAAGAGCGGGACATCTTTGTCGAAACGTTGCTGTCGCACGAACTCTTGTTTGTCATCATCGAACTCAGCAATGCCTCGTTCGTAAACGTCGAGCAAGTTGCGGACTTTCATGTAGCCACAACACATCCGCTCGCGGTTGTCGCTGTCGCGCAGGACGGTCAATCCCCAAATCCAAGTGGGGCCGTCACCGGGCATCTTGCACATCGCTTTGGCAAAGCCGTCCTTGCCAACAAAGTAATTGAGATTTACGCCAACAGACGGATTGAGACCGCAGTCGTTCGGCAAATTTGAGGTCGCACCCGGAACGTCAAATAAGCCGAGCGGATACTTCGGTCGGTTCGTATCTCCCCAAAACCAATGTAGCTTTCTGTGATAGATCGCCGTCACGACGCTGTCAGAACCGCTCACTTGAGCGTTGAGTAACGGCTCTTCGATCGGTGATTGTTCGCCAAGCAGAACGCTGTCGGAGTAGATCCCCGCTCCGGTCACTCGATATAGCCGCTCGGCGATGTTGAGTCGTTTGATCTTCAGAGTTGCCTCGCCGTTCGGTTTGACTTCGATCTGCTTCCCTCGATAGCCGAAGCCGTCCTTGGGGAATTCGTAGCCGTGACTGCTCACGTGAAAGAAGACCGTTTGGCCGAATAACTCCGGTTCACGAATCGCTACGAGTCCCGCAGAGTCGGTGAAGAACCGCTGATTTGTCACCGATTTCAACTCAACCAGCGGGACGCCTCGACCAGTCTGATCATCTACAACGCGGATTTTGAAGACGCCGGTTTGCTCCGCGGATTGTGCAATCGCTTGGCATGCCAGCCAGAAAACAAGAACGCATAGCAGTCGGTCAGTCTTCGTCATCAGTGTGAACTCCGTCTGAAGCAAAAATCGGCTCTTCGGCAGACCTGTTGAAAATTCAACGTGCGATAAACATGTCACAACCGGGCACGAAGGGACCAAGGGTTCAAAAACCGGTTCCATCTTGCTTTGTGCCAGACCACCTTCGTGTGCATCTTCCGTCAATTCAACTGGCATGGCAGCGATCCTATCGCCAGCGGGTCGGCCTTATCGATCGCGGCAACTCCACATGTTCTTTAATGGAGACTCCTTGCCTTGAACTCACAACAACTTCTACCTTCCTGCAAATTCAGCGAACGCGTCTCTTCAGGACGCTGGCTGAGACTTAACGATTTCCCGGACACTGCTGCATGAACCCCGTCTCAGGCATCCCACCAATTCTAAATGAACTGCCGTTCGACATGCAGAAGGGGAGTGTTGTCCTGCTGTCCGCACATTTGGTGGGGATTTGCGGATCGGGAATGAAAGCTCTTGCAGAAATGCTGCAGGGACTCGGTTGGAACGTAAGTGGCTCAGATCTTTCTCCGCCGGAGGAGACGATCGAATTACTCCGTCAAAAGGGGATGCGAGTTCACAAAGGGCATTCGAGCGAGTTCCTATTAGGTGACGTCACAGTTCTTATTTACAGCCCGGCGATCGCGCCGACAAATCCTGAGCGTATGCGTGCCGAGCAACTCGCTGTCCCACAAGTGTCGTACAACCAAATGCTCGGTGAGTTGATGCGGACTCGCGTGGGAATCTCGATTGCAGGAACTCACGGAAAAAGCACAACGACCGCGATGGTCGCGAGCATCTTGCGAGACGGCGGTTTATCGCCGAGCGCGGTCATCGGTGCTGAATTGGTAACTCATCATGTCAGCGGTTGGGCGGGCGAAAGTGAGTTGTTCGTCGTTGAAAGCTGTGAGTATCAGAAGAACTTTTTGACGCTCAGTCCGACTCACGCCGTGCTGACGGGCATCGAGGCTGATCACTTTGATTTCTTCCGTGACCTTAATGAAACGCGAGATGCGTTTGTAGAATTCGTCGGCCGTTTGCCAGCGTCAGGGCATCTGATTTTTCGAGGTGATTGCGAAGCGTCACGCGTTGCGGCGGCGGCGAGTGTTGCTCAAATTGAATCATATTCGTTGCAGGATTCGTCGGACTGGTACGCGACAGACATTCGACCGACTGAGTTGGGAACTCAATTCCAACTCTTTCATCGTGGTGAGTTCGTCGCGGAGATCACACTGCGAATCCCCGGCCAACACAACGTTTTGAACGCTATCGCCGCCGCCGCAATTTGCTCAAACGTCGGAGCGTCGGTGCTAGCTGTTCGCGAAGGTTTGCAGGAATTTCGAGGTATTCGGCGACGCTTTGAAATTGTCGGGACATGGACTGGTATCACGCTGATTGACGATTACGCGCATCATCCGACAGCAGTGCGGGCGACCTTGCAAACTGTTCGCGAACAGTTTCCCGGACGCAGATTACTGTGTGCGTTTCAGCCGCACCAAGAATCTCGAACGCGAGCGTTGTTGGCTGAGTTTGCCGGGAGCTTTGATGCTGCGGACGAAGTGTTTCTCGTACCGATCTTCACTGCTCGCGAAAAGTGTTCGGAAGCAGCGGAGCAAACAAATGCGGAATTGGCCGATCTGCTGATGGCTCGCGGGCGGCAAGTTCATTTGGTTTCGTCGCTTGACCGACTGATTGCCGATTTGGACGATGCCTGCCGACATGGAGACGTGCTCCTGACGATGGGAGCTGGGGACATTAATCGGATTCAGCATGAGCTCACTCGAAGATTTCAGCGACATCATTCAACTCGATAAACCGTTGGCTCCGCTGACGTGGATGAACATTGGCGGCCCGGCGCAATATTTCTTGCGACCGCGCAATCGCGATGAATTGCAACAAGTTGTTGCCTGCTGCCACGAAAATGAGATAAACGTGCGCATACTCGGCAGCGGCTCGAACGTCTTGATCCGTGACGAAGGAATCAGCGGAGCAGTGATTCAGCTTGTCGACCCACAGCTTGCGGACGTGTCGATCGACGGTCACGAAGTACGTGCGGGCTCGGCGGCATTACTCTCGCAAGTAGTCTCGGCCAGCGTAAAAGCAGGACTCGCAGGCTTGGAAACTTTGACGGGAATTCCCGGCACGATCGGTGGAGCATTGAAGGGAAACGCTGGTGGTAAGAGCGGCGAGATCGGCCAGTTGACGAAATCGGTCTTGGCCATGAGCGGTAAGGGTGAGCTCGTCACCCGCACGGGAGACGAGCTTTCGTTCGCATATCGTTCGAGCAACATCACCGAACCGTTCATCCTCGAGGGGACATTCGCCTTGCAACCAGAAGATCCCGACGAGATCACGCAACGGATGAAAAAAATCTGGATTATGAAGAAGTCGTCGCAGCCGCTCTCGGATCAATCGGCTGGTTGCATCTTCAAGAATCCACGCGGTCTGAGTGCCGGATCTCTGATTGATCAAGCGGGCTTGAAGGGAACTCACGTCGGAGGAGCATCGATCAGCGATCGTCATGCGAACTTCATCGTGACGAGCGAAGGCTGCAAATCTGACGATGTTTTGCGGCTGATTGACATCACTCGCTCAAAGGTTTCCGAGCAGTTCGGTGTCGATCTGGAGCTAGAAATCCAGATTTGGTAGAAGCGGCATTGCGTAGGTTGGGACTCCGTCCCGACCAGCGTTTACCCCACTTGGTTATCGGTTGGGACGGAGTCCCAACTTACACATCGCAAGGAAGCGAATCATGATCAACGCACAACCATTCCGGATCGCCGTCCTTGCTGGTGGAAAATCGCGTGAGCGGAACATCAGCCTTGAAAGTGGCGACGCTGTCGCGAAGGGGCTTTCGGAGCGAGGGCATATTGTGACTCGCATCGATCCCGCGCAAATCGAACTTACTACGCTTGAATGGTCGAATTACGACGTTGCATTTCTCGCCTTGCATGGAACATACGGCGAAGATGGCCATGTGCAACAGATTCTCGAAGATGCCGGTATCCCTTTTACCGGAAGCGACTCGACTGCCTCGCGGCTAGCGTTCAGCAAGTCGGCGGCGAAAGAACGCTTCGTTCAACATGGTGTGCCGACACCGCCGTACGTATTGATGCACGAGAAGGACAACGCGGCTCGGATTCAACAACAAGCTGCCGCGATCGGATATCCACTTGTCGTCAAGCCGGATGCACAAGGTTCGAGCCTCGGTGTGACGATCGTTCGTTCGCCTGAAGAACTACCGCAGGCATTGGCCCGTTGCTTTCATTTCGATCCGTTTGGTTTGTTGGAGGCGGCGATTGAAGGGACCGAATGGACGCTGGGAATGCTCGATAACCTCAACTTGCCGTTGATCCAAATTGAAACCGGTCGCGGCTTCTTTGATTACCAAGCCAAGTACGAAGATGAAGACACGCAATATCTCTTTGAGTTCGCATTCCCAACGAGTGTCGTGAAGGCCATCGAGTCGGCTGGACGTCGAGCGTATGACGCGCTCGGTTGCCGTGGACTGGCTCGCGTCGATATCCGAGTCGATAAGTTTGGTCAGCCGTGGGTGTTGGAGGTCAACACGATCCCTGGCATGACGAGTCACAGCTTGGTTCCTAAGGCCGCATCTCGAATTGGCCTCAGCTTAGGTGCCTTATGTGAACGTTCGATTGAAAATTGCTTGGCTCAAGTTGGTGAACTCGCATCGGTGTTATGCGAGCGCCGAGTCTCGGTTGACGCTAACTAAAACGGTTTTCCAAACCGTAATTGGTGAGTTCCGCTCGCGTGCGTCACTGTGGTAACGACTGCGACCTGTCAATACGATGCTGCGCCTCACACGTAGCGGACGGCGGTCCACTCGAAATTGGTGGCGATTGGCGTCGCTGAATTGAAATCTGTTGTCGGCAAGCAGTCCACAATCAGCTTGGCGATCACGATAGGTCATGGCTCATGGTGCAACACAATCTTTTGATATCGAATTGCTGCCGTTTGCGGTCGGTGATGTTGTGCGGCGTGATGGCATTGAACCTGATCGCTGCTCAAGCCACGGTGGCTCAGACGACTCCTGCGAAGGAGGCTGCTCCCGCGGTTCCTGTTGCTGCTCAACCAGTCGTGGCTGGTCGTGCGGAACAATATCCTCCGTCACCGGGTTTCTTCCGAGGTAATCGTCCAACGAGTCTTGATGTTGGTGGTGTCAGCGATTCTGGTTTTTATTTGAGCCTGTGGCGGTTCATTCCGATTCTTGGAGCATTTTTCGGTTGGGCTTGGGTTGGCAAGTGGGTCAATCAGGATAGTTTGTCGCTCAAGGTCAACAGCGAATATTGGAACTCGGCGGTGTTGCTGGGCGGGTTGGCGGGCTTATTCGTGATTCTGACGATGTCGGGGTTTAGCCTTGGTTTCGTGTTGATGCTAACGCTGCAAGGAGTGCCGCTTGGTTTGTACATCCGCGAGCGAAATTCCTGCGTGCCCGAGTCAGCTCGATTGCTGACGAAGAAGCACATCAAGAGCGTTGCGTTCCGAGTCCTGGCTCGATTGGGAGTCAGCATCGGTGGCAAGAAGATGAAGCAGCAGTTGCTCGGCCCAGATATAGAGTTCATCGGTAAGACGTCAACGGGACGGCGCGATACAAGCCGCACGTCACAAGTCGAAAATTCGCGAGGCTTCTTGGCGGCGAAGGAATTGGTTTACGACGCGCTCATCAAGCGTGCGACCGACATTCACCTCGAACCGAAGGAAGACGAGCTGCAAGTCCGGATGCGTATCGACGGTGTGATGTTGGCGGTTGAACCGTTTGATCGGGCGCTGGGCGACAACGTCATCAACATCTTCAAAATTCTCGGCGCAATGGACATCACCGAGAAGCGGAAGTCGCTCGATGGAAGCTTTCGTGCGGTGACCGAGGGACGTGAGATCGACTTCCGCGTGGCGACTCAAGGAACTCGCGATGGCGAGAAAATGACGCTCCGTATTCTCGACCAATCGCAGTCGGTCAGCACACTGGATGATTTGGGCTTCCGCAAACAACTCGAAGATCAGATCAAAGACATCATTCATCAGCCGCATGGTTTAATGCTTGTTTGCGGGCCGACCGGTGCCGGTAAATCGACGACCTTGTATGCCTGCCTCAACAGCATCGACTCGTTCCAGCAAAATATCATCACGATCGAAGATCCGGTCGAATACAAAATGGAGAACGTGACACAGATCGAGATCAACACGAAGGCCGGTCAGACCTTCGCGAACTCGTTGCGGAGCGTGCTGCGACAAGATCCGGACATCGTCATGATCGGCGAAATCCGTGATGGTGAGACGGCGAACATCGCCTGCCAAGCGGCAAACACCGGGCACATGGTTTTCTCAACCGTTCATGCGAACGACTCGATCACTGCGTTGTTCCGAATGATCGACTTGGGAGTCGATGTTTCGATGTTGTCGAGTTCACTCTCGGCAATTCTGGCACAGCGATTGGCGCGAAGACTCTGCCCCGATTGCAAAGAGGCTTATACGCCAAAGCCTGAGTTCTTGAAAAAGGCGAACTTGCCAGCGGAGAAGATCGACAAACTGTATCACCCGCCGAAAGAGGGCGAGAATGCTTCATGTCCAACCTGTGCGGGCATGGGGTATCGCGGTCGAATCGGCGTTTATGAACTGCTCGTAATCACTGATCGGATGCGAGATTTGATTCGTGATAAGGCCGCGTTGTCGGCGCTTAAGGCGGAAGCTCGCAAAGCGGGAATGCTGTACATGCAGGAAGAAGGTTTGCGGCTCGTGGTCAAGGGGATCACGTCGATCGACGAATTGCTGCGAGTTGTTAAGTAGTTGGAGCCACCAATGATCGACGTTTTATTGCTTTTGGTAGTCGCGGGTGTGACCTATTACGTCGCAGGTGAGGGGGCATGGGGGGCGGCGACGACGGCGATGAGCACAATCTTGGCGGGACTCATCGCAATGAATTTCTTTGAACCGATTTGCGATGGCATGTTGAGCGGAAATTCGTATTGGCAGACGCGATTAGACGTGGTCGTATTAGTGGCTTTGTTTGCGGCTGGCGTCTCCGGCTTGCGATTCGCCGCCGATTACATTTCACCGACGTACATTGGCGTGCATCGCATGGTTCACGAAGGGGTTCGTTGGGGTGGGGGGCTGATTGCTGGCTACGTAACGATGGCCTTTTTGCTGACTGCGTTGCACACCGCGCCACTCCCGCGTGAGTTCCTTGGTTTTAAGCCGGAACGAGACAACTTCTTTTCCACCTTCTCGCCCGACAAGCAGTGGCTCGGCTTTACCCAGTACGTTTCCGAGCGAGTTTGTAAGTCATACCCACCCCGAATTTTTGACGGACCACGGTTCGCAGTCGGTGACACGACCGCAATCACGAACGATGTTTGGCCGTCATTCCCCATTCGATACGCAACACGTCGTGAACGAGGCAGCGGCGGTTCGGCTGCGCCTGCGACTGCTCCCGCGCAGGTCAAACAAGTCGCACCGTCCAAGCAGAACGGGCCAGCGTTCTGAATGGTGATGACTCACCAGACTCGCTGAGAGAATCGTGCAGGTGAGCCGGGTTGGCGTCAGCCCCCGGAATTCGTTGATGAAACGTCAGGAGGCTGACGCCACTCGGTTCACCGACGCGAGTTATTGTGAAGACACGCACGCGAGCCGCGTGCGCCACAACGAATCAGGATTGAAGAGGGCCATATGACTGCGATGCGACTCCGTACCGGTATTCCTCAACTCGATGAAATGCTTGGTGGCGGCTTGATTCCGGGAACGCAGACGATCGTGGTCGGAGCGACCGGGATCGGCAAGACACAGTTGGGGCTGCAATTCGCGCACGCGGGGATCGCTCAAGAAGGTGAGCCGGGACTCATCTTTGATCTGACCTCGCGCGGTGATTCTCAAAATCAAGCCGAGTATGCGCAGCGTATGTTTGGTTGGGAGTTACGTGAGTTCGCGTTTGAAGGAAATCTCGAAGCAGACGACATCTGGCAGAAAACTCGCGCACGACATGACTTTCTGCACTTGTTCCGTCGCAGCGGACGGCGAGTCACGCAATCAGACCTCACCGTTGAAGAGTGGCAAGAATGGAATGCGGAGTTGGCTCGCAAGCTCGATCGAGCCGTGCAATTCTTTTATGCCAATTTTGTGCATGGCGTTCGTCGCTGCGTGTTGGATGGGGTCGAGCCGACAGAGCGAGCGAGCGACAGCTTTCAGTTCCAAGTCATTGATTACGTCTATCATCAAATCCTGCGTAAGGATGACGACTGGGTCGCTCGCGATTTGTTCCGCGTCAAATTCCGCGAGCAATCTGAGAACGTCGCCGCACACCGTTACGACCATAGGGACGTTGGTTGCATGCTGCTTTACACATCACACGAAGTCATGCTCGATGATCTACTTACACGACCGCTCGAAAGTGGCGACTCGCTCTCGAACGCGAACACGATCATCCTGATGGGCAAGGTGCGTGACGGTCTGCGCGTGTCGCGAGCACTACACGTCGCCAAACATCGCGGCAGCGCCTGCGATGATGCGATTGTCCCGTTTGAGATCACTCCGCACGGACTGGTGTTGAAGCCTTGAGTCCCAAACAACGCAAACGGCCCGGAGGAAGTCCTCCGAGCCGTTTTGGTTTGCGTTTACGAACTCCAACAAGCAGAGTTCGCTAAATCGAGCTAGTCCAAGCGGAAGAAGAGGTCGTCAAAGTCTTGTCCGAGTTGGTCAAGGACATCGCTAGAGATCTCGTCCGATTCAAAATTCTTGACGGTCGTGCGTGGAGCAATATCCGCGACGACAAGCCCTTCCCCTCCGCCGAAGGATTCCGTGGAGATCGCATCAGTTCCAGAGCCGCCATCGAGTGTCGTTACCGCATTCGGTCCGGGGGCCAACAAGCCGATCAGTAACACGTCATCCCCGGCTCCCATATTGACTGAGACGTCTCTATTCGATTCGAGAAAGAGCGCCAACAAGATGTCGTTGCCGGCACCCATGTTGAGAGTCGTCTTTCCACCAGCGGCAGCGAAGAACAACACCGCATCATCGTCACCAGAGCCTGCATTCAAATCGAGGTTTCGACCAGCTCCGATAATGGCTGCACCTAAGAGATCATGGCCAGCCCCCAAATCAACACTCAAGTCTCGTCCCGTCTCGACCCCAAACAGGCCAACGCCGTCATTTCCAGCACCTGCCAGAACCTTCAAGTTTCCTTTAACCTCCACACCACCAATTTCATTCACGTAGAAATGAACGAGGTCATGCACCGTGTTGACCTCTTCTGGAAAGTCGTCAAAGCCACCAAAGCCGCCAAAGAAGAAATCACCCAATCCAGATTCGCCATCACCAAACTCATTCAGCGGCGCGGCCACCAGCAAGTCATCTCCGCTACCGAGATCAACGGTCGCATTGCCGGTCACGGTAAAGTGCCCGTTGGCAACATCCAGAGCAACGTCGTCGTTACCCGCTCCCATGGTGATTGACAGATTGCCTTGAACCAACGACTCCGTAAAATCACCATAAGTGATATTCGGGCCGCCACCCAGAATTACTGGCGGTGGTTCTGACTCAAGGCTGCCGACATTCACAACCAGGATGTCGTCGCCACCCTTCATGTCGATGGTCAAATTGCCCAAGAAGGTCGCGTCAGTATCAATCGTAAGTGTCGTTCCGGCTGGATATAGAACTTTCCCAACGCGAATCACCGTGTCGTCGTCAATCGCCCTGATTGTTGTACCCGTCGAGAGGACATCGATCTGAATGCGGTTGCTCTGCACATCTCCGGTGATGTTCAGGCCGGACGCTGTCTGAGTAAGCGTCACGACACCGGTCGGGACCGTGCGAACTTCCAGTTGCTGAACTTCATAAGGCAGAACACGACGTTGTTGACGAGCCTTCGGACGAAATGACCAGAAAGAACGGAGCATGTTGAGGGCCTTTGCTAACTCAATTGAGTGAAGTTGGTGCCGCACGATTTGGCGAACACTAAATGTACGGCGAGTCTAGGAACGCAAAAGAAAATCTGTAAACCACCTAACAGAGATAATTCGAAAAGTTGTTGCGACCGGTTCAGGTTGTAAGGGCCTAAGTGATCTCACAAGTCTCCGCTTGAATCGGCGAGTCCTCGTGAACTTCGCGACGACGCCCCGGCAGATCATCGAGATACCACTTAGCCAGCACTGCGTCCCATTCGGCAAGACTGGAGACGTGAATGAATGCTTCTCGGACGACTTCGAACTGCGGATGTAATTCCGAGTACTTGATTCCAAATTTGCGGAGCATGATCGCGGCATGCTTTTCGTTATAGATTTGCATCGCGAGCCGAAAGTGTTCTCGCAAGACGTCCCGCTGCTCATGCAACGTTGGTAAAGGTGGAAGCGGCAGACCGGCGGCGAGAGCTCTGGCATCGCGAAAAATCCACGGATAGCCGATTGCACCGCGAGCCGCAGTGACACCATCAACGCCAGTGTACTCCATCATTTTGAGACACGCTTCGGGCGTGAAGAGATCGCCGCTGCCGAGCACAACTCGTTGACCGGCGTGTTGCTTGATCTCGCGGAGTAAGTCCCAATTACTCGGTCCGTTGTAACGCTGCTCAACCGTGCGACCGTGAACCGTGATCGCTGCCGCTCCGCGCGCGTAGGCACCGTCGAATATCTCATAGAAGTTGTCGCGGCTTTCGGGCCGGTCATCGAGCGCTCGTCGCATTTTCACAGTGACGGGGACGTGAGCCGGGACGGCCTCGCGGACGCGGCTCACGATTTCGAGTGCGGTAGTCGGTTGACTCAGCAGAAAGCCGCCTCGACAGCGTCCGAGTACCTTCTTCACCGGGCAGCCGAAATTGATGTCGATGACGTCGAATCCCGCCTCAACCATCTTCAGGGCAGCGGGACCGAACTCTTCGGGAACAGCTCCCATCAACTGGCCCCCGACCGGATGCTCTTCATCGGACACCCACAGAAATCGCCGCGTGTGATGTCGGTCTTTGAGTTCGTTGATGAACTTGTCGAGCATCACTTCACAGAGCGTGTAGGGCGCACCGAGTCGTTTGGCGATAACTCGCATCGGCCAATCGCTGTAGCCACTGAGCGCTGCTTGCACGACTGGGAAATCAAGTTCGATGGAGCCCAAACGGAGTTTCGGAAGCGGTGTCATGGAGCATCACAGTTAGTGGAGTTGCAGGTTGACGTTGCGTGACCGGTCTAGTTTCCTCCCACAAACAACACAACCCACCGCCGAGGATTCCTCGGCGGTGGGTCGTGTTGCATAGAGTGAACGAGGCTGTCATTTCATGGTGTTACAGTTTCTCTCGGAGGAACTCTTCTTGCGAAATTCGTGGTGCTAAGTCGATGTCTTTGTACGCATAGAGTTCAAGCAGCGTTGTTTGGTCAAGTTTCTCCGGGTTTGCTCCATGAATCTTGTCGGGCCAACCAAAGGTGCGCACGCAAACCGGGAATTTTGTTGTCGCGTCAATGTAAATCAAAGTCTTGCGATATTCATGTTTGGGATCTGGTGACAGTTTTTGATTCTCATAATCGATCGTAAAAAGTATGACCTCGCGGCCATCAAGCTGTTGTCTTTCAAGCATTTTGGCAGTGATGCCCGATTCATGCTGCAGGTCGAGAATACGCTGTTCGCGGATCACTTTCGTCAGCTCCAACAGCCCCGCTTTTGTAACGGGGTATCGCGAATGCTTGAGTGCCAGTGATCCGGCTGGGTCTAACGGAATGACGCCCAAACGTGCTTCAAAACCTTTCTGTTTGCGGACCAGCATGTCGCCGTTGTTCTCACCATCGACAAAGACCACTCGTTGACCGGCGTCTTGACCTCCTTCCCATTTCATCGAAATCCTTTTGGGTGAGTGAAACATCCGAAATTGGATGACCTGTATTTCAGTCAGCGATGCACCAAGCCGTTCTTGCTTGATGAACTTGGCGGAGTAGGCGGAAATCTTTTCGAGCTTGGCTTCGGTGTCAGCCAGAATTTTCACGATTTCTTGCAATGCCTCTTTGCCTGTCAGCGTTGGTTTGTCGTTGGCGACAAACGCAGTCGTCCCATCAACAGCCTTGACATTGGGCGACGCAGATTCATCGCCGAACATTGTCTTTACGTCGGCCAACAACTCGTCGGAATTGGCGGGAGTCGGATCGGTCCCTGCGGTGATCGGCTGAGTCTGAAAGTACAAAAAGCCGATCGCGAACAGTACGACAAACGAACCTAACGTGTTTTGACCTTGCGGATTCTTTCGCAGATGTCGAACAACATGCGGGAGACTGCGACGAGCTGGTGAGGTCAACCAACGCGTGGAACTGAGAAGCCAAGACAAGCTCTTCATGCGACAAACAGCCTTGCGGCTTACACGCGGAGACGCCCATTCAAAAGCCGCACCGAGATCCTTCGAGAGCACCGTTTGATGGACAAATCCGAGAGCAAGAAATGAGGTGACGATCGAGGCCCGTAGAGTCCATCCGCACGGGAGCATGACAAACAAGGATCGACGGCGAATGTGTGTTGCGGTGAAGGCATTTGTCAGCCTCCAGCAATCCGTTGCGGCGAGCCTTCTGCGGTCATTGAGGAGATTCGACAGCACGCTGATGAATCCCGCCGTTTGGCCGACCGTTGCAATCGTGAGATTTTCACACTTAGGGCCACCGTAGGCGTAAGCTGCCAGCTAGCAGTTTTTGAGTTCAAAATCCGGAAGCACACAAGCTGGCAGCTTGTGGCTAGTACCACGACCGAGAATTGATCCTCCATAAAAAGCGAGTTTGTGTCATTACTGCATCACCTTTAACGGAGGGTGGTGCGATGCCAAGGAAGGCAGTGCGGATTGAGGCGACGGAGCGGC
>JAPLNX010000510.1 GCA_026400935.1 Planctomycetia bacterium
CCAACTTCTCGCAGACCGTTAGCGAGCGCGACATCCCGGTGACGGCATCAGCCGATGACCCGCAATGGATTCACTTCGACATCCCGCTCAGCGACATCCAGCGCAACCCGTTTCGAAAGCTCACCACCACATTTCCGCGACGGGATGAGTTCCTGCACGTTCACAATGTTTCGAACGCGCATGGCGAAGAGCCTCTGCAAGTGCTGATCGACCACATCGAAATCAGCGCTCCGTTTTACGAGCAGTGGCCGCCGAAGACTCACACGGACATCTTCTTTGAAAGCGGCAACAAGAGTGACGAACAGGTCTATGGCCGCGAGGTGCTGAGTCGATTCCTGAAGCGTGTCTGGCGTCGCCCCGTCACCTCGCCGGAGGTCGATCAGTTCATGACCCTGTTTGCGAAGTACCGGCCCGGCTTTGCGACGTTTGAAGACGCGATGGTCGAAGTGCTGGCGACCGCGCTGGCCACTCCAGAGTTCCTTTATCTGACTCAGCGAGCGACGGCCGACGACAAACTCACGGCAGCAAGTAGCCGAACTCGTGAGAGTTCGGACCGAAGTCTCACGACTTCGGCTACGACGCGGATCAGTGAGTTGGAGTTTGCCAGCCGCCTCTCCATGTTTCTGTGGTCCAGTATTCCTGACGACGAACTGCTGAAACTCGCGGAGCAGGGAAAGCTTAGAGAGCCAGAGGTTCTGGCCGCACAAATCAAACGCATGATGGCGGACCCGCGCTCACGACGGTTCTCGCAGAACTTCGTCGAGCAATGGCTGGGTTTAGACAGAATGAATAGCGTGACTCATGTGACCGACAGCTCGTTGAGAGAAGCGATGCTGGAAGAGCCGGTCGCCTTCTTTGAGGAAGTCCTGAAGAACAACCGCAGCGTCATGGACTTCCTCCATTCCGATTACGCCGTGGTCAACGAGCGACTCGCGGCTCACTATCGGATTCCCAAGGTTTACGGCCCTCATTTCCGCAGCGTGCCGATCACCCCTCAAACGAATCGCGGCGGCTTGTTGACGAGCGCGGCGATCATGACCATGAACTCCGACGGCACCGATTCGCATCCTCTCAAGCGAGGCGTCTGGATGCTGAAACGCATCCTCGACGATCCGCCGCCTCCGCCCCCGCCGAATGTCCCGGAAGTCGATCTGACCGACCCGGAAATTCTGAAGATGACTTTGAAGGAACGGATCGCCAATCACCGGAACAAGGCGGCCTGTGTCTCGTGTCACTCCAAGATCGACCCGTGGGGAATCGCGTTTGAGAACTACGACGCCATCGGAGCCTACCGGACTCACATCAAGAACCAGCCAGTCGATGCGACTTCGGAACTCTTCAATCGGCAAACGCTGGCTGCGGTAGATGGGCTGAAGCGATATCTGCTCACGGACCGACAAGATCAATTTGCCCGAGCGATGGTGCATAAGCTGACGGCCTACGCTCTCGGCAGACCACTGACTTTTGGCGACCGCGCTGACATCGACCGCTTGACCTCACAGTTCAGACGACGGGATGATGGCCTAGGCGACCTGATCCACCTGATCGTGAGCAGTCAACTTTTCAATTCGAGATAATTGTTGGTTATCACGCTATGCGTTACCTGCTCACACTGCTGTTCGCCGCGCTGCCAACCATCGCTTTTGCGGAAGACGATGAGCGCGAAGTTGCACTGCCCTTCGTGACTATCGTCCAGCCGCCTACCGTCCCGAAATTGGACGCAGTAACACTCGCAGACGATCGGGTTAAGGAAATTCAACAACTGATCGACGATCTTTCCAGCGTCGTCAAAGGCGACCTTTCACTGAATGGCTCGCTTTACGGCTCGAAGTTCGTCCCCGTGGGCGAATTTGGAACCTTCGGCGACTGGACTGGCAAACGGGTCGAAGTGTCCGACCCGATTCGCAAGTTGGTTGAGATCGGGCCAGAAGCGATGCCTTACCTTTTGGCGTCGCTTGATGACAACACTCCCACAGGCATCGTGATTCAAGCCGTCGAAACTCGCGGCGCAATCGCCGGAGGGATGGCGTTCGATGAGATCTTGCATGGAAACCCGGCGAACCCGACCGAACGATTCAGGCTCAACTTGAACCGAACTCCGTACTCGGCGTCGGTTCGTCCAAAGGATGATTTTGCGGTATCGCCAGAAATGGAGTCGTACCGAATCAAGATCGGTGATGTTTGCCTAGTCATCATCGGTCAAATCGTGGGGCGACAATATGATTGCTTGACATACCCTCATGTCAAATCGTTGGGTGTTCTTGTCTGCAGCCCCGTTCATCGAACAAAGGTTCGGAAGAACCTTCGCAGCATCTGGGCGTCGAAACATCCCCGGCAGAAACTACTCGAATCGCTGGTACTCGATTTTTCCACTCGCGGATTGCTACAAGGGGATTCTCTCGATTACTGGGACATTGGAAATGATTTCCAAATCGAATCAACGAAGCGTCTGCTCAATTACTATCCGGACATTGCAGTACCGCTAATAGTAAATCGCATCACGAACCTACAAGCGACGGACGATTTCTTCGACGACTGCGTACGCAACGGTCTGAGGACGGACGAATTCGTTGACGCAATCGCGTGGTCAAAAGACGGCAAGATTAAGTCGGCTCTGTCCGGCTTGGCTCGCAAGGCGAAGGAGAATGACTTACTCGACGCACTGCGTCGGGCGGGCGTGGATGTCCCGGATCGAAAGTAATAGCGCAGTTATCCGATTACGGCGACTAACAGAATTAGAGACAAACCATGAATGACAAATCCTTGTTACTGAATCGACGCACCTTCCTTCGCGGCACCGGTGTGGCTCTGGCTTTGCCGTGGCTGGAGACGTTTGCCGTCGGCAGTCCAAGCAAGGATGAGACTCCGAAACGGTTTCTCAGCGTCTATCACCCTGATGGCGTTGGTTTGCCGCTCAAGTCCGATCCGGCGTGGAAGGATTGGAGCTGGTTCCCTCGTGGCGGCGAAAAGGATTTCGAATTGACCAAAGTGCTCGATGTGCTCGAGCCACTGCGGAGTGACATCACGATCTATTCCGGGTTGTCACATCCTGCCGCGAGACGGGTTCACGGCCATTCCAATGCCGATCAGTATTTGACCGGCGCGCCCATCGGTGGTGAGGGACCGTATCAGAACACAATCTCCTTGGATCAAGTCTACGCGGAGCACGCCGGCGACTTCACTCGGCATTCTTCGCTGGTCATGTCGACCAATGGCGGCGTTGGCGGCCCTCGCGGTGCCCAGACTCAGTCCTTCAATCGAGAAGGACGGCCGATTCCGGCGATGAACAAGCCCAAGGAAATCTTCGACATGCTGTTTGTGACGAGTGGCAAAGACGCGGCTGCAAGACTGGCGCGAAGCAAGAGCGCCCTCGATCTGCTGATTGAGAATACTCGTGCTCTGAATCGCCAGCTTTCCAGTCGTGATCAAGAGACGCTCAAGCAATATCTGGACGCCGTGCGCGATACCGAGTTGAAGCTCGTGAAGGCTCAGAGATGGATCGATACTCCGATTCCTCAGGTTGATACCAGCAATCTGCATCTGGATGCAGAGCCCAAAGAGGCCCGCCTCTACTTCAAGACCATGTATGAGCTGATCTATCTCGCCTTCCTCAGCGATTCAACTCGCGTCGCGACGTTTCAGTTGGGGCGAGAAAACGGCGAAGGTCCACACGACCTGCTGTCACAAGCCGTCGGTCTTGGTGGTGCTCATGGCCTGACTCATGAAGTCAAGAAGCCCGACGGCTGGAAGAACCTTGGCACCTATAATCGCTATCAAGCCGAGGAATTCGGTCGTTTCACGCAGCGATTGAGGGATACCCCAGAGCCAACCGGCAAGGGCAATATGCTGGACAACACGCTGGCAATGCACGGCTCTGCTTCCAGCAGTTTCCACCTCTCGCGCAACTATCCGATCATTTCCGCCGGTGGAAAGAACCTCGGCTTCGCCAACGGTCGGTATCTCAAGTTCGGCAAAGGCAACGAAGACAATCAGGCCGGAGCGGGAATCGACACGGATGCCGGTTGGCAAGGCAAGCAGGAAGTCGAGGAACTCCCGCTGTCAAAACTCTTCGTCACGATTCTGCAAAGACTCGGCGTCGAGACCGATTCGTTTGGCGGCCACACCGGAACGTTGAGTCGCGTTTAATTCAGGTGACATGCCCTGAGTACTCGAAGGACGCGGGCGGATTCGAGAACGGCCCAGTCGATCGTGACACTTTTTCGCACGCAGGGGACGAGTTCGGCGGCGATGACTTTGAGTTCGTCGTTGCCCATTTCTTGGACGACACTCTCGTTCATGGCGAGGGCGTCGTAGAAGCAGTTTTTGTTCAGGCCGAGGTCTTCGCCCACGTTTCGTGGCGGCTTACATCTCTTTGGCCAGTTGGATCAGTTCGTCCATGACATCTTGTGTGGCGATGGCTCGGTTGTGGTAGGCGGTCATGGTCTTTTGCAGCATCTCGCTGAAGGCTCGCGATTGGACGACGTTTGGCTGGCCGCGTTGCTTGATCTGGTCACCCAATTCGACCAGTCGACACCGTGCATTAGGTCGCAGCAGACTTCGTACTTCTCCAGCAGCATGGCACAGCCTTCGCCAAGCCAGCGACTTGTGAGCTCATTGATTTGTGCGAGCCGATGCGGCGAGCGGTAACATGCGCTGCCGACATCGCTCACGTCCCGCGAAATTGGAGGTTGCGCCATGAAGACCTGGAAGCACCGCATCGTCTGGATGTTTTGGATGAGCCTGTCGGTTCTCACTGTTGTGAGTTCAGACGTTGTGAGCTCGGGCCAAGTACGAGCCGACGACTGGCCGCAATGGCGCGGAGTGAATCGTGACGGGGTGTGGCGGGAGACCGGGATCATCGAGTCGATCCCTGATGCCGGAGTGACGATTCGTTGGCGAGCAAGGGTTGGCAACGGTTATTCGGGGCCGGCAGTGGCAGCGGGTCGAGTGTTCGTCAGCGATCATCAATTCAACCCGGAAGTCGAACGAGTGCTCTGCTTCGATGAGGCGACCGGGCGGCGGATTTGGGAGCACTCGTATGCGACCGACTACGCCAACATGGAGTACGGGAACGGGCCGCGTGCGACTCCGACGGTGCAGGACGGCAAGGTCTACACGCTCGGCACGCAAGGGCACCTGACGTGTCTCGATGCGATCACGGGGGAGCTTGTTTGGAAGAAAGAACTCGTCAAGGACTTCAACGCGAAACGGCTGACGTATGGATTCAGTGCGGCTCCGTTGGTTGTCGGCGATCTGCTGATTGTCATGGCGGGCGGGCGGCCGGATGCTTGTGTGGTGGCGCTTGATCGGTTGACGGGTGAGGAACGCTGGCGATCCCTCGCGGATCGCGGTTCGTACAGCGCGCCGTTGCTGATCAACGCCGGAGGTCGCGAGCAATTGATCGCGTGGACCGGCGACACCATCTCGTCGCTGGAGCCGGCGACCGGAAAGCTCAATTGGCAGGAACCTCGCAAGGCGTCGTTCGATGAGGCCGAGATCGTCGCTTCGCCGGTTCGGCACAAGGACCGGTTGCTCTGCCTGAGTGCGTGGAATCGCAGCTCGATGATGTTGCAATTGGATTGGGACAAGCCCGCCGCGTCGTTGTTGTGGAAGACACGGACGAAGCCGACGACCTTCATCGCGACGCCACTGTTTCAAGACGACGGACACTTCTACGCATCAATGGGCGACGGCCACCTCGCATGCCTCGACGCGACGTCCGGCGACGAAGTGTGGAGCACTCAGGAACCGACGGGCAAGCGGCTCGGCACCGTCCACATCACGCCCCAAGGCGACCGCGTGTTTCTCTTCAATCAGGTCGGCAACTTGATCCTCGCGAAGCTCACGCCTGCGGGCTATCAAGAGCTCGGTCGCTGTTTGCTGATCGAACCGACCGCCGGTTATCGCGCTCAGGGAGTCGTGACTTGGGCGCATCCGGCTTACGCGAACAAACACGTCTTCGCTCGCAGCGATCGCGAACTGATCTGCGCGTCGCTCGCCGCCGCCGATCAGCCGATCGAAGTCACGACGGCGAAGAAGGCGATCAAATCGAGACTGCTCACGGAAGCCACAGCATGGGAAGTTTCATCCGTGGTCGCCTTCGCGCCGCTCAGTGTTTGTCTGGCAACAGGCTCGTCGCACGGAGCCGTGAAGCTGCGCGATCCGGCGGAGGGCAAGGAGCTTGCTTCACTCGGTAAGCACAATGACGGCGTTTGCTCGGTCGTGTTTTCGTCGGACGGTAAGTTGATGGTCTCGGCCGGTGGCAGCGAATTCACACCCGCTCGCAACGGCGGCAAGCCGAGCGGCCAGATCAAACTGTGGGATGTCACCGCGAGAAAGGAACTCGGAGAATTCGCGGGGCACACAAGCAAAGTCTTTTCAGCAGCGTTCTCTCCCGACGGCAAGACGCTGGCCACCGGAGCCGCCGATCAAACGGTGCGAATCTGGGACACGGCGACGCTCAAGGAGCAACGGATCTTGAAGGGGCACACCGATGCGGCTTTGTCCGTTGCGTTTTCACCCGATGGCAAGTCAGTCGCCTCGGCAGGAACCGACCACATCGTGATCGTGTGGGACGTCGCGACGGGCGAGCAACTCGCCACGCTCAAAGGGCATGAGGAAGAGGTTCGAGCGGTCGCGTATTCCCCCGATGGCAACACGTTGGCAACCGGCAGCGCCGACTGGACCGTTCGCCTGTGGGATGCGAAGTCGCACCAACCACGAGCCTTGCTCAACGCTCATCACGGCGGCATCAACTGCCTCGCGTTCACCCCCGACGGAAAGCTGCTGGCAAGCGGCAGCGGCGATCAGACCATCAAACTCTGGAACATCGCGAGTCAAACCGAAAGCGTCTCTCTTCGAAGTCATCGCAGCGGCGTGACGACCGTCGCGTTCTCACCCAACGGCAAGTCACTCGCCAGCGCCGGCGTCGATGATGCAATCCGCATCTGGGATCTCGCGGAAATCGAGTAGCAGACTTCATTCACTCCGCCATTCGTGTTGATTCTTGGGAGGGCAAGGCTCCTGCCGAGCCGTGAACGCTACAAATCAAGGCTCGGCGGGAGCCTCGCCTCCCACCTGGGACATGGCTATGCCTTACACAGCGAGTTTCGCGAAGCCTTCGGTCAGACATTCGGTCAGACTCCGGGACGCAGTGAGCAGACCCAGTGTGTGGTCACTGCGATGCTCGATTGTCCGGTTGGCCGCTTGTTGGCGGCGGTCACGGATGAGGGAGTTTGCTTGCTCGAATATACGGACCGGCGAATGCTCGAACGAAACCTCGCGACGATGCGCCGTCGGTTCGCGAGTCCGGTCGTGCCGGGAGAGCATCGCTGGCTCAAGCAACTGAGCGACGAACTGAAAGCCTACTTCGATGGCCGACTCAAGGAGTTCTCGGTGCCGGTTGCTTCGCGTGGAACTTCATTTCAAGAGAAAGTCTGGAGTGAGCTGCGGCGCATTCCTCACGGTTCGACGATCTGCTACGAAGAACTGGCCACTCGCATTGGCCAACCGACAGCCGTTCGCGCGGTTGCGAATGCGAACGGTCAGAATCGCATCAACATCCTGATCCCGTGCCATCGAGTCATTGGCAAGAACGGCGACCTCACCGGATACGGCGGCGGCTTGTGGCGCAAGCGGCTGCTGTTGGATCTCGAATGCCGCACGCGGCCATGAAGAGTGAATCGAGATGTCACGCGGACCATTCACAGGCCATCGCAGCCCGTTCCTCGGAATAATTGCCGGACTCCGTCAAAATCCACCAACCGATTTCGGTGAAAGCGGCCTACGTTAGTTCGGAGATCGCTCGAACGACACCACCTTCGCCAATCAACGAGTTTTGACTCTCTTGATCTGCACCTGGCAATCGGATTGTCGTCGCTCGGACCGGCGAGCGACGGACAACGCACAATCACCACGTCACGGGATCGTCGATTGGTTCGATTGGTTGAACCAGACTTCGGCGGGGCGCTGCTGGCGGTTGACGTTGCCGAAGACAATGTCGGCATCGCCGTCGCCGTCGAGATCGCCGGCTGCTAGTGATTGCGAGTTGTTGGGGCTGAGCGAGGGGCCTTTCTGGAAACGGCCTTGGCCGTTGTTGAGCCAGACCGTTCGTGGCGAGTCGTTCCAACCGCCGACGACGGTCACGGCATCGAGGTCGTGGTCGGCGTCGAGATCCACTAACTCAACCGCTTCGCACTTGGCGTCACCGAGCCGTTGCTCGCTGGCTTGAAAGCGGCCGTGACCGTCGTTGAACCAAACGCGGTTGCCGTGATTGCCCGTGAGGAACAGGTCGAGGTCGCCGTCTCGATCAAGATCGCCCAACGCTACGGAAGTGCTCTTATCGAGGTCGAGGGACTGTTCGGTGTCCGTGAAATGGCCCTGACCGTCGTTGAGCCACACGCGGTTGTCACCGCCGAAGCAGGTCATCACGAGATCGGCGTCACCGTCGCCGTCTAAGTCGCCCAACGCGACGCCGGTGTTCATGGTTCGTGAGATGGATTGACGGTTGACGAACTGACCGGCTCCGTCGTTGATCCAAATCTCGGCGGAGCCTTTGAAATTGGAGACCACCACATCCAAGTCTTTGTCGCCATCAACATCCGCGAGCGCGACATCGTTGGAGGTATTAGGCGGGAACGATTGCGGCGAGCGTTGAAACATGCCGCGACCATCATTGAGCCAGATCGCATTCTCTTGCTCGTCGGAATTGCAGACGAAGGCATCGAGATCGCCGTCGCCATCAAGGTCTCCCAGCGCGACCGCAAAGCTGGCGTTGTCTCCGAGTTGTTGCCCACTGTCCGCGAAGCCCCCTTTGCCATCGTTCCGAAGCACCATGCTGGGAACCGACAACCTTGCGACGAAAAGATCGAGATCGCCGTCACCATCCAGATCGCCCAGCTTGAGTCCAGTGGCTTGTGTTACGGCGGGCAATTGCGCACCGAGTTCCAATTTGAGCGGCGCGGCCGGAATGTCGAGCACAGTGCGTATCAGGACGTAAATCGTACTCGCCTCAAAATCGACGACGGCGAGGCGGCTTTGATCAGGTGAGAGCGAGAGGACGCCGAAGTTCAGCTTGTGGAAGCCAGCCAATATCGGCTTCACCGATGCCGGCTGATCTGGCTTGGAGAGGTCGATGCGCAAGAGTTGATGGCCTTCTAATTCCGATGCCAGCAGACTTCCGTCGCTGGCATCGAACGCCAGACTGCCGATCGAAGGCAGAGTCTCGCAGGACCGCTCGACAAGCTGCTTGCCGTCGAACGTCGCCAACGAACCAGATTTGCCGTTCACTTTGGCAACGAAGAGCTGGTCGCGACCGAAGGCCAACGCATGGACCCGCGAGTCTCCAGTGGGCATCGTCAACAAACGCTCGGGAGCCGCCATGTCCGAGCCGAATTTCCAAATGCCACCGGAACTCGGCGGCCCGCGCTTCTGACCGCCGAAATCGGCAAACAAATACTCGTTTGGTTTGATGAGCGCGCCGCGATACCAAGACGGTGCGAAATTCTGACTGGTTGGTCCATCGTCACTGGGAGACATATCGACCTCGCGAATCGCCAGACCGGTCTTCAAATCGACTTCCGCGATCATCCCCATCGTGCCGCGATGCGTGAAACAGCGTTGCTCATCCGGAGTAAGAACGAATTCCCAGTCACCGTTCTGCACGATGGGCTGGTGCGTTCCGTCCGGCTGAACTCGATAGATGCCGGGTGCCGACAAAGGCTTCTCAGCGATACGCTCTGGCATTGCGAAGTAGAGCCGTCCTTCACGATCAAAACGCGTTGAAAACACTCTGCCTTCCGGCCGGATGACTTGAATTAGCTCCCATTGAGGGTCGTGGATTGTCAGGCCACAGTCGGCCGGATTGAGAGTCGGCGGCAACACCGGTCCGGCAGCCAAACTCTTCTTGGGAACGCGGCGAGACACATTCAAGTCGGTCGCTCCGAGGGCGACGCGCAGGCCGAGAAACGGACCCACTTCTGTGGGCGTGCTGCGATTGCGGAGAGCGGCACGTCCGAACCAGAGAGAGTCGTTCCAGCTCCCGCCGCGAATGACCTTCTCGCTCCCTTCGCGGGGACCGACGGGGTTCTCGGCATCGTCGGACGAATACGGGGCCTGCCAGTCCTGACACCACTCGATGAGGTTGCCGTGCATGTCATGCAGACCGAATGCATTGGCAGCCTTCGTTCCAATGGGCATTGTCCGACGGGCGGAGTCTGGGCTGTTGATGAGCCAGGCAAACTCGGCTCCTCGATTGGCCTCATCACCCCAGGCCCAACGACCGTATGTGCCGGCGCGACAGGCGAACTCCCATTCGGCTTCGCTCGGCAAGCGATAGCCAGGCCCGCCAACAATGGTGACGACGTCTTCTTTTCGGGAATAATACGGAGGCAGGCTTTCTGCCCGGCTGAGCTGATTGCAGAACTCAACCGCCTCGAACCACGTCACCGAATCGACGGGATGGTGGCTCGTGTCGAGGCCAGCCACATTGGCGGCCAGTTTGCCGGACTCTGAGAACGCCGAGGGATTGCGTTGCAGCACTTTTTGGAACTGCTGCTGCGTGACCTCAAACACACCAAAATAGAACGGCTGCGTGATCCGGACCTTGTGCCGTGCCGCCTCGCTGCGAATGATCGAAGCCCAGCGCTCGTCGGTGGTTTTCGCACGCGCCTCGACCTCGTCGCGGTCGGTCCCCATCAGAAACTCGCCTGGTGGGATCAGCCGAAACTTGAGCCCCAAACTGTTCTCGTACTCCTCCGGCACGCCGAGGTGCTTGGCCCACGACAGCTGATGCTGCTTCGCTTGGTCGTCAGCGAACGGAACAATCGCGGGCGGCGGGGCGTTTTTCGGCCAGCCGTTCCAGACGGTGTTGGTGCTCACTGCCATCGGGGTACGATTCGCAATGGCGGCTTTCACGGTGTCAGCGGGTAGCGCCACCCGAAAGCCGAGGTTGAGGTTAAGGCCCGTCGGGACGCTGGCGAGGCGATTCGACGACCGGCAGTTGGGCGCGGAGTCTTGCCAATGGCCGCCCCGGAGCACGCGCTGGGAACAAGCGTGAAATGGGACTTTTGGATTGATCGCGGGTTTGTCTTGGAATTGTCCATCAAATGTCGCATCCCAACCGTCCTGCACCCATTCCCACACATTCCCGTGAATGTCGGCCAGCCCGAACGGATTCGTCTTCAACTCGCCCGCCGCGTGCGTCCGACCCCCGGAGTTCCCTCTGAACCAGCCGGCCTGCACCAGGTCTTCCTCCTTGTCGCCGATCCAGTACTTTGTCGCCGTCCCGGCACGGCACGCGAATTCCCATTCTGCCTCGCTGGGGAGCCGGTAACCGGTCCCGTCCAGCGGCGCGATCGTCTCACCCGTCCGGAGGTAGAACGGCTTCATTTTCTCCTGTTTGCTCAACTTGGCACAGAACTCGGCCGCGTCATTCCAACTCACCGATTCCACCGGGTGCTCGGCCGTTTCCAGCCCCGCGACCGCCTCTTTGCCCATGCCCCGCGGCGCGAAATGCGAGGGATTCACGCCCATCACTTTTTCGTATTCCGCCTGCGTGACTTCATTCACTCCCAGATAGATCGGCTGTGTCAGGATCACCTTGTCATTTGGGGCGACATTCTTGAGGCCCGCTGCAATCCCCTCTTGCGTGTTGCCCATCGTAAACTCGCCCGGCGGGATGAGCATGAACTTCATGCCGAGGCTGTTCGTGTACTCGACCGGCACCCCGAGATGTCTGGCCCACTCGACTTGATGCGTGCGAGCTTGCATCTCATTGAACGGAGCTTTGGCCGATGGTGGCGAGTCGGGATTCACACTCTCAGCGACATGCACCCACTTTGCGCCGACGATCTGGCCGTGATGACCGTGGCCGGACGAGTCTTTCAGAACATCGCCGGAGCCTTCGTCGAAGTGATAAAGGGCGAGCGTGTCCTGATCCGTGTCAAAGCGTTTGGCGGGAGTGAACTCCTGATCGTAGCGTGCGACCTGGGAGACGCGGACTTCTCCAAGGCGACCGCGAAAAAAGTAATTCAGGCCACCATTGAACAGGGCAGTTCCCAACCACGCATGCTTGTCTTCGCCGGCTGTCCGTTCGTTGGTCCGGGGACGACGGGAGACCAGTTTGCCGTCGATGTACAATCGGCCTTCCCGATCGTCGATCACGGATGCCAGATGCACGAGGCCCGGCGCCCAAGGAGTCTCCGGAAATCCCTGCAACGTCTGATCGTTGGCAAACCAGTTCAAGTCGCTGACACTCAAAGCAGAAAACCGTTTTCCAGCAAAATTAACGATCATCCTGGACTTGATCGGCCGCTCGTTCGTTTCGACCCAGGCTTCCAGCGTGACCGGTCCCGGCTCGTCGTTGATCAACTTCGGAATCGCGACGTAGCTGGAGACGCCATCGAACTCCAACGCGAAGCCCGTCTGGCCGACGGACTCGGCGTTCGGTTTGACCGGCGTCGAGTCGGCAGCGGAGTCGGGCGCAACAGGCTTGTCGCCTTGGACGATGTCACCACTGGGCGGCTTCGTTCGTCCCGCCACGATCCCCCAGACGACTCCGATCAGACCGATCAGCAACAGACTCGCCAACACGATTCGCGACCTGCCACGCTGGTTGGCATGCGGCTTCAAATAGGCAATCGTCTCTGCGCCCTCGTTCGTCGGTAGCACTTCGGTGCGATCTGAAACGACAACTCGATTGGCAAGCGAATCGAGGTTCGCGGCGATGTCAATCCGGTCAAAAGCGCCCGTCGTTCGATCGTCTAGAAAACTCGCAAGTGCCTCAGCAAACTCCGCCGCCGATGCGAACCGATCTTCCGGGCGCCGCGCGATCGCCTTCAAACAGATCGCTTCCAGGTTCGGATTGAGATCGCCGCGAATCTCGCTGGGTCGAGTCGGAGCCTCGTGCATGAGCTTGAATAGCACGCGTGTGACCCCGCCGGTATGGATGGTGCGACCGGTCAACAGTTCGTAGAGGATGGCTCCTAAGCTGTAGATGTCGGATGCTGCCCCAATCTTATTCGTATCACCTTCGGCCTGCTCGGGCGACATGTAAGCGGGGGTGCCGACGATCGTTCCCGACTGCGTGACTCGCGAGTCGGTTTCATGCACCATCCAGGCTAGCCCGAAGTCCATCAAGATGGGCTCACCGCTGCGATCGAACATTACGTTGGACGGCTTCAAGTCGCGGTGGACGACTCCCGCGCGATGAGCCTCATTCAGTCCCAATGCCAATTTGCGAATCAATTCGGCGATCTGCTGCGTCGTGAACACCGACCCTTTCTTGAGGGCATCTGCCAACGTCTCACCATCGATGAAGGCCATCGTCAAGAAGTGCGTGCCGTCCTGTTCGTCGACATCGAAGATCGGGCAGAGATTGCGGTGCAGCACCGACGCCATCGTCCGCGCTTCCCGGCGAAACCGCTCGATCAAATTCAATTTGCCGTCAACATCGAATTTGGGAATCTTCAACGCGACGTGCCGTCCCAGTCGCAAGTCTTCGGCGAGATAAACGACTCCCATGCCGCCTGAGCCCAGCACTCGCTCGACCCGATACCGGCCAAATAATGTACCGAGATCGGGTGGCGTCTCGACTGATCCATGCGGCGACACCACCGTCGCATTTGGGTCGCGACTTCCGTGGCCGACACTGCTCGCGTCGGTGCGGACGCTGGCAACCTCTTCCACACTCGTCTGCGGCGCATGAAGGAGGACTGACGGTACCGTGTCATCCGCCTGGCCAAGTAAGGTCGGCGGATTGCCACTGTTTGCCGACTGTTCGTGGTTTTCCGCGAGCAAATCAGCGGCTAAATCCGAGCACAAATCCGCCGCCGGCTGTTCGAGAAAGTCCCCCGCCTGATCGGCTCGGCTCAGTAGCCGTTGGACCCGCGCACGCAAAGCTGGATCGCTAACACACGCTGTGTCGAGATACTCCCGCCGCGCGATTTCGTCGTCGATTTCAATGGCGGTAATGAAGAGGTCAAATTCGTGCATAGCTCATCACAACGTATTCGCGGGTGAGAATTCCACTCGGCTCAAGAGATATAAGCGCATTCTGGCCGCGACCCCGGCCAAAGTTTTTGGATTTTCTTCATGAAAGGCCAGTCAGCCGGAACTTTCTAGCGTCCGGTTTGTTGTTGACTCTAGCGTCCGAACCGGACGCCAGAGCGTTCCGGCTGATGAATTACCTTGGCGAACGGTTGTGACGCTACCTCAAGACTCAGGCGACAATTCTTCCAGCAGAAACGAGCGGGCGTAGGCCCACAAGCGGCGGGCCGAGCGTTCGGACATTTCCAGCATCTCGGCCGCCTCGATCAACGGCAGACCAGTGAAGTACCGTAACTTGACCAGTTCGGCCGCCTGAGCATTTTGCGAGGCCAGTCGAGTCAACGCTTCGTCGATCTCCAACACATTGACCACAGAACTCGCTTCCGGCAGATCACTCAGCGAGACATCAATCCGCTGCCGCTCGCCGCCTCGTTTGAGGGCCGCTTTACGTCGAGCATTCTCGACCAGAATGCAACGCATCGCGTCGGCCGCAGCCGCGAAAAGTACCTGCGATTATGCATGTCTTTCGCCACTGGCGTATCGACCAAACGGAGATAAGCCTCATGCACCAGCGCCGTCGCCTGCAATGTCTGCCCCGCCGACTCTTGAGACATCTTCGCACGAGCCAACTCACGCAACTGCTTGTAGACCAGCGGTAACAGTTCATCTGCTGCGCGGGAGTCCCCGCACTGGATCGCATTCAGAAGTATTGAGACGTCGGACGACATGTTGGCAGCCTACCAAAAAACATCGTGAACATGCCACCGGAGAAACGGGAGGCTTCTCCATGTCTTTGGCTCCACGGCCATCGCTCCAATTTCGACATGCTTTAGCGCGCGGCTCTCAACACTGACTGCGTTTTCATGGACTGCCGACAGTGCGACTCGGCCCCCGCTGCCGTCTTGTGTGCCGCCAATCTTTGTCCGTGCGAAGAAATCGACTTCGTGCCATGCTCTTTGACGAACCTTTCGCTCTGCATGAACATGTTGGCCGAACCGCCGCACTGATCGTAGACTCGCCCCTTAGTACGGCGCGAGCATCTCGACCAGCACGCTGATCATGCCGCGCGACGAGTAGTCCGACTGCACACTTTCGTAGCTGGGCTTGCCGGTGTTCAGTCTCCACAAGCAAGGTGCGCGGTCTTCTCCTGCCGGAAATCTTGCGAATTCCTCGACAAGGTACATCGGCCCGGCCCGATCATCACGTCGATTAGCTCGTCCAGGCGGTGCTTGTCGAGCGTCAGCCCGCCCAAGTGACGATCCTTCGGCATGATTCTCTTGAATCGGGGGTTGCTCCGCTTGATGGCGACAATACATCTCGTCGACCAGCTTTGGGTTCGTCGAGAATTTATTGTCGTGGATCGCTCCGCGATCCAACGTTCTGATCGCGGAGCGATCAGCGACAATCCAGCCGTTGTCACCTTTCAGCGTCTGCCAGCGAGCCTGTGTCACCACCCAGAAAACATTGTCCGCCCGGTGCTCGTCCGGCTGTTCGGGATCGGCCCCTTCGCCCACTTCAGCGAGCAGCCTCTGATGTCGCTCCGCGAAGGTGTCGGAGAGGTATTTCAAAAAGATCAACGCGACCACGACGTGCTTGTCTGGCCGCATCAAGCTTGTTGCGAAGCATGTCAGTGGTGAGCCAGTGCTTGGCATTGAAGCCGAGATTCATGGCGGTGTCTTTGTTCATTTTTGATTTCGCTTTTGCAAATACTTAACCACAGACGCAGGCATTGTTGATGCCCCTGCTCGGTTGGGGCTTCAGGTCGGTCTCGGGTTTGTGTTTGTCTTGATGATCGAGGGCAGGTGCTGTTCTGTTCGATGTAGCGGTCGCGCAGGCCGATCATCGGCCCTGTCAACAACTCGAACGGCAGGATGTAGAAGACAGTCGGGTCATTGAGGGTCGGATTGTGCAATTTGAGAGCGACATCCATGCGGCTAGTTTGGTGTTGAGTGACCATCAGGCGCACATCTCCGAGAATGGGCTGGCTGCGAACAATCAACCCCGTTCGATTGACGACCTGATTGTGTCAGATATCATAGGCCATCTTATCAGACAAGATGGAGAGTTGATCGAGATGGCTGCTGTCACTGTATCGAAGAAATACGAGACAACCGAGCTGCCGACTTTGGGGCTTGTGAATACCGTCGTTGATCGACTGCGAAGCCGGATTCTCGCGGGGGATTTTACGGACGGGGTTTTGCCGCCTCAGGGAGAACTGGCGACGGAGTTCGAGGTGTCTCGCAGCGTCATTCGCGAGTCCATGCAGCGGTTGCAGTCGTCGCGGTTGATCGAAATGTCGCAGGGTCGAAATGCGCGCGTGAAGATGGCGGGATCGGAAGCGCTCATCGAGAACTTGCAGGTCGCCATGCATCGCAGTCAGGCGACGCTGCTGCATTTGGCGGAAGTTCGACAGCCACTGGAAGCGGAGATCGCAGCGCTGGCTGCGGAGCGAATCGGCGACGAAGACTTACTGCGACTGCACATCTCCGTTCGAAAGTTGGCGGAAGCGAAGTCCCCCGAATCACGGATCGAAGCAGACATCGAGTTTCACCGCATCTTGGCCGAAGCAACGGGCAATCCAATCTACCTGCTATTGATGGACGCGCTGGCGGAATTACTGCGTGAGTCGCGTCGCAAAACTATCGGATTGGGCGGTGTGCAACCGGCGTTGCTCGGACATCAAGCGGTCTTGAAAGCCATTCAGAAACGTGACTCCAAAGCGGCTCGTTCGGCGATGCTCGAACACATTCAGGCCGCTCGACGAGACCTTGAAACGCTTCCTCAACGGAAGGGACGAAAATGAGTTTGCGATCTCTGAACAGTCGAAGCGGTCACCTTCTCCGCATCGCGTCCTTCATCGTTGCCTGCATCGCCGTGATCTATGGGGCGAATGGCTCGATTGCCGCGGAGCCTGATGCGTTCACAAAGTCGGTTGCCCCGATCCTGCAGTCGCGGTGTGTGAGCTGTCATAACTCGGTCGATCGCAAAGGGGCGTTCTCGTTGCAGAAGCGAGACGAAGTGCTCGACAGCGGGTTCGTCGAACCGGGTCAGCCTGACGACAGCGAGTTGCTCAAGGTGCTGGTGTCACACAACGGCAAGAAGCCTGCGATGCCGAAGTCTGGCGAGCCGCTGAAGGACGCCGAAGTCGCGGCGATCCGAGACTGGATCAAGTCCGGAGCGAAGTGGCCTGACGGCTTCACGATCAAAGAGCCCGTCGTCGATAACGCGGACTGGTGGTCGTTCAAGCCGATGAAGAAGCCAGACGTCAGCCGGCTCTCATCACAAATCGCCAATCAGAAATCACCGATCAAAAACCCAATCGACGCTTTCGTTCTTAAAACGCTCGCTGAACAGAAGCTGACTCCGTCAAAGCCCGCCGATCCGCGAGTGCTCATTCGGCGGTTGTACTTCGATCTGATTGGTTTGTCGCCAACGCCGGAAGAAGTCGAAGCGTTCGTCAAAGAGTCGCAGCAAGAGCCTGCTGGTGCGACGCAGTCGGCGTATGAGCGGCTCGTCGATCGCTTGCTGGCATCGCAGCACTATGGCGAACGCTGGGCGCGACATTGGCTCGATGTGGTGAAGTACGCCGACACGTGTGGCTACGACAAAGACAAGCTCCGACCGAACGCTTGGCCATATCGAGACTACGTCATCAAGTCCTTCAACGACGACAAGCCGTATGCTCGCTTCATCCAAGAACAGCTTGCGGGCGATGTGTTTTTTCCCGGCACTGCGGACGGCATCTTGGGACTGGGCTTCATCGCGGCCGGACCGTGGGACTGGATCGGACATGCCGAAGTCCCCGAATCGAAGATCGACGGCAAGGTCGCTCGGCACACCGACCGCGATGAGATGGTCAGCAATACGCTCAACACGTTTTGCTCGGTGACGATTCAATGCGCGCAGTGCCACAACCACAAATTCGATCCGTTTACTCAAGAGCATTACTACAACCTGCAATCGGTCTTCGCGGCGGTTGATCGCGCGGAACGGACTTATGACCTCGACCCGCAGATAGAGAAGCAACGGCTGCAACTTGCCGATCAATTGAAGGCGGCTCGCGTCGCGCTCACGACGTTGAATGCGGCGATTCAAAAAGAGGGCGGGCCGGAATTAGTCGCCCTAGAAAAGCAGATTGCCGAGCTGCAACCCAAAGCCAGTCCCGCCGCCAAGCGGCCAGAGTTCGGCTATCACAGCGGCATTGCTCCCAAGCAGGACGTCGAGAAGTGGGTGCAGATTGATCTCGGTCGCGAGGTCGATATTTCGAAGATCGTGTTGCGGCCATGTCATGACGAATTCAACAACATCGGCGCGGGCTTCGGATTCCCCGTGCGGTTCAAAGTCTCAGGGGGCTTGTCGGCGGCTGAGTTGTCGGCCACCGACCTCTCACCGACAGCCCCGAAGCTGCTGCACGATGCCACTCAAAAGGATGTCCCGAATCCGGGGCTTGTTCCGTATGAAGTCGCTGTCGCGAAGACCAAATCACGACTCATTCGCATCACTGCGGCCAAGCTGGCGCCGCGACAGAACGATTTCATTCTCGCTCTGGCTGAGCTGCAGGTGCTCGATGCCGAGGGCAACAACGTCGCGTTGAAGTCGGCGGTGACGTCACTCGATTCGATCGAAGCACCGGATCGCTGGAGGAAGTCGAACCTCACCGACGGCATCTGGGCCAGTGCCGGAGATGAAGCGGCTATCAAGCAACTGGCCGAAGCACGGAAGCAGAGACAAGCCATCCTTGATCGCATCACAACCGCCGAGCGAACCGCTGAACGCGAGCGGCTCAACAAAGAGATCGCGACGTCCGAGAATCAACTCACGGCACTTCCGTCGGGCAAATTGGTTTACGCAGCGGCAACGCACTTCGCTCCGATTGCGGCCTTCAATCCCACAAACGGCAAGCCGCGCGCGATCCACTTGCTGCACCGCGGCAATGTCACGCAACCGCTCGCGCCGTCCGTGCCGGGCACGCTGCCGATCGCATTGAGTTCTGATTCAGATCTCTCACCAGCCGGTCACTTCAATCTGAAGCCGGATCACACTGAAGGGGATCGTCGAGCGGCACTCGCGCAATGGATCACCCGGCCCGACCATCCGCTGACTTGGCGTTCGATCGTGAATCGTGTTTGGCAACATCACTTCGGGCGCGGTCTCGTTGAAACGCCGAACGACTTCGGACGCATGGGCAAGCTGCCAACGCATCCCGAGTTACTGGATTGGCTCGCGATTGAATTTCGAGACAACGGCCAGTCCATCAAGAAGCTGCATAAACTCATCGTCACGAGTGCGACGTACCAACAATCATCGGCTCATGAAGCAGCCAACAGCACGATCGACTCCGACAACCGTTTCCTCTGGCGCATGAATCGCCGCCGACTCGAAGCCGAAGAAATCCGCGACGCGATGCTCGCCGTCAGCGGCAAGCTCGACCCCAAGATGGGCGGACCGGGCTATTACTTGTTCGTGCTCGAACGCCCCGAACACTCGCCGCACTACGAGTACCACAAGTTCAATCCTGACGACGCGGCCTCGCACCGCCGTTCGATCTATCGCTTCATCGTCCGCTCGCAGCCCGACCCGTACATGACAACGCTCGACTGCGCGGACTCCTCGCAAAGCACGCCGCAACGCAACGAAACGCTGACGTCATTGCAGGCCCTCTCGCTGCTCAACAACGGGTTTTCGCTGACGATGTCCAAGCACTTCGCGAGCAAGCTCACGACAGAATCTTCATCGCCGCCCGAACAAATCGCACGCGCCTTCAACCGCATCTCTGGCCGATCGCCCACAGAGGCTGAACTCACCGATTTGACCGCCTACGCCCAAAAGTACGGTCTCGCGAACCTCTGCCGCGTGCTGTTTAATCTCAGCGAGTTCGTCTACGTGGATTGATGCGGGCCTCTGAGTTGCAGGCATTGAAAAGTTGGAGATCAGTTAATGACCAATCGACGTGATTTTCTCTCGCAGTCGGCGCATGGATTTGGGGCCTTGGCGTTGGCTTCGATGCTGCAGGCTGACGGTGTTGCGGCGGCAGAAGCAAATGATGTTGGTTCGGGAGCAGTCCTAAAGACGCTGCATCGACCGGCCAAAGCCAAGCGGATTGTGCAGCTCTTTATGTCCGGAGCGGCATCGCATTTGGACCTGTGGGATTACAAGCCAGCGCTCGAAAAGCATCACGGTGAGGCATCCAATTTCGGCGAGCATGTTGAGGCGTTTCAGAATGGGCTGGGGCCGTGGATGAAGTCGCCGTTCAAGTTCAAAGGTTATGGGCAAAGCGGCAAGATGCTCAGCGATGTCGTCGCCCCGTTGGGTGAAGTCGCGGACGAGATGGCCTTCATTCACAACGTCGTCGGCAAGACCGGCGTTCATTCTCAAGCGACGTTTCTGCAGGCGACCGGCTTTCAGAATCCCGGCTTCCCCGGCATGGGAGCCTGGATCAGCTACGGCCTCGGTTCGATGAACGACAACCTGCCGACGTTTGTCGTGCTCCCCGATCATCGCGGCTATCCGTCGAATGGGCCGAAGAATTGGTCGTCGGCGTTTCTCCCCGCGAGCACTCAAGGGACGACCATCTTTCCTCAGCGCGACATCCCGATCGAAGACTTGTTGCCGAAGTCAGACTTCGTCACTGGGGACAGTGATCGCGATGGGCTCGCACTACTCAGCCGATTGAATCGTGGCTTCGAACAACAGCGGCCGGGCGACTCGCGACTGGATGCGCGAATCAAGACTTATGAGCTCGCTGCGAAGATGCAGCTCAGCGCGCCGGAAGCTCTCGATCTCAGTAAAGAGCCCGACCACATCTTGAAGATGTACGGGCTCGAAACGGCGGGCAAGACCTACGGCTCCGAGATCAACGTGCCTGAAGAGGCCGAGTACTTCGGTCGCAAGTGCTTGATCGCGCGACGGCTGCTGGAGCGAGGCGTGCGCTACGTCCAAATCTGGTCCGGCAACGACAACAGTTTTCCGCGCCGCAATTGGGACAGTCATGAAGACGTCGAACGCGATCACGGCCCGCTGGCGAACGGCATGGCGATCGGAGCAGCCGGGCTCATCAAGGATCTCAAACAGCGCGGCTTGCTCGAAGACACCATCATTCTGTGGACGACGGAATTCGGACGCATGCCATCGACTCAAGGAAGCAAAGGCCGAGACCACAATCCGTATGTCTTCAGCAACTGGCTCTGCGGCGGCGGCATCAAACCGGGCGTGACTCACGGTCCGTCCGATCAATGGGGCTACAAGCCGCTCGATCGAGACAACCCCACTCAGGTCTATGACATCCACGCCACAATGCTGCACCTGATGGGCATCGATCACACGAAGCTCACCTTCCTGAGCAACGGCATTGACCGTCGGCTGACCGACGTGCATGGGCATGTCATCGAGGACTTGTTGGCGTGACCGTCCGCAAGCACGTCCATTTAGTCGTGTTCAATTTCTCTCGGGTCGTTCGGCGAGATACTCGCGGACGGCGGCGGCGAGGTTGTTGCCGACGGCTCGGTAGCCTTCGGTCGTGCTGCTCGGGGAGTTCCAGATCGTCTCCAGGCACAGGCTGACGGTGTGCGGGTTGCCGTTCAGGCTCACCCAGTTGGCGCTGATCTGTCGCCAGAGCGGATGGTAGTTGGCTCCGGTCACCTTGGGTTTGTTGCTCATCGGGATCAGCGGCTTGATCTTGCTGATCCGCGCATAGGCCAAGTCGATGAAGCGGTCGCGCAGGCCGATCATTGGTTCCTTCAACTGGTCGTCGGGCAACGTGAAGAAAAACGTTGGGTCATCGGGACCGGGATTGTGCAGGTCGAGAAAGACATCCATGCGACCGGCGGCGATCAGGTCACTGACCTTTCGCTGGGCGGCGATGATTTCGTTCCAGTGAGGTTGCGCGGACCAGTCTCGATTGTGATCCTGCGGCTGAGCGTCCTTGCCGCCGTTGCCGGTGGCGGTGTTGTCCACGTCCATGATCGGGACGATGAATATCTCCGCATGTTGGCGGAGCCAGGCCGCGTCGGCGTTGTCGCTGAGCAGCCACTCGGCAAAGCCCTGAGCCACCCAGCTTGAACCGCTCTCCCAGGCATGTTGCCGTGCCTGTACCCAGACGCTAAAGCGTTGCTTCGGTGTCCGCTCTCCTTCCCGCACATGCAGCATCGGCACCGGGCGATCGCCGCGAGAACGGCACAGTTCGGCGGCCTTGGCGCTCGGGGACTTCTCGCTCATCGCACGCACGAACTTCGCGGCAGTGGTCGGCGTGTAAGGCGGCCCCCAAGCGACGAACACTGAGGCCGCTTCCGACTTGAGCGTGTAGATCATCCATTCGTCCTGACGAGTTCCCTTCCCGGTGTGCAGCCAAGTTTGGCCGTCGATCGAAAAGGTCGCTTGAGCCGGCATCGACCAAGACGCGGCGAGCGGTTTTTGCAGAGGCGATCCTGGCTTCGGGACCGTCGCCGTCGAGCCACGCAGTCGCAACGTGATCGCCTCGCCGGGCGTGATGCCGTTGATCTTGAAGTACCACCAGCACGGCCAGCCTCGCACGGGATCTCCTCCCGGCATGAAGCTGATGCTGCGAATGGCCTCGTCGACTTCGACCTCGCGCACCGACGCTCCTTCAAAGTCCGACGCTACCGTCAGCGGATCGCCCGCGATGCACGATCGGCCTTCCAACATCAGAGCTGTGGCGATCAGGGCCACGATCATTATCAAGCGTTGCATGACTGCGTTCTCCACTCGGTCGATGGGCGTTTGAAACTCTGAGAGTTCTCGCTGAAGCCGTCAGCCTCATCAGCCGGAACGCGCTAGCGTCCGGTTCGTGTGACCCTCATAAACCGGACGCTAGTACCACGACCGAGAATTGATCCTCCATAAAAAGCGAGTTTGTGTCATTACTGCATCACCTTTAACGGAGGGTGGTGCGATGCCAAGGAAGGCAGTGCGGATTGAGGCGACGGAGCGGCAACTGGAAATCC
>JAPLNX010000305.1 GCA_026400935.1 Planctomycetia bacterium
AATCACGCGACGAATTTCCGTGTCGCGACCGATGACCGGATCGATCTTGCCTTGTCGCGCAAGCTCCACCAAATCTTTGCCGTATTTTTCCAGCGCTTGGTATTTGTCTTCGGGAGATTGATCGGTCACTTGCTGACTGCCGCGGACAGTTCGCAGTGCGTTGAGGATGTCCTTTTCCTCAATTGCGTTGAGCGAGAGCAACCGCTTCGCGGCGTCTTCAACTTTCGTCAGTCCCAACAGTAAGTGCTCGGTCGAGACGAATTGATCCTTCATCTGATCGGCTGCTTGTGTGGCTGCGTCGAAGACCTGCAAGACTTCGCGACTTGCAGCGACTTGGCCCGTTCCGCCGCCAGAGACCTTGGGCAGTCGCGACAATTCGCCATCGACCATCGATTCCAATTGCGGAATCTTCACGCCGATCTTTTGCAGCAATGGCCGCACAATCCCTTGCTCTTCAATCAGCAGCGACTTCAATAGATGCAGTGGCAAGAGCTGTTGATGCCCTTTGTTCTCTGCTTCTGATTGTGCTTGCTGCACCGCTTCTTGTGATTTGACCGTCAGTTTGTCGAACCGAAACGCCATGATCGAATCCCCTTTTTGCCGCCGTCTTGACTGCCGAGTTGGCAACGGCGAAAGCAGTTCGCAAATGGCAGGCCAAACGGAGCTGCTTAATTCACATCACGCCCGGTCAAGAATTCTTCGACGGAGTCGGCGTGGCGAGCGATGTGGTGTACGCTGCGGCCGAGTTCTTCAGCATCGACTTTGGCTCGTGAATGGTTTTCGACAACGACGAAGTGAGGCCGACCGTCGATGTCTCGGACGGCGATACTGCCGTGAGGCTGAACCGCGTTCCGACGCAGCGCGAGTTCAAAGTGATCCGCCGCCGCAGGACCACCAATGGAAAAGATCTGAAGCTGACGGAACGGCACATTTTCGTCACTCGGTGCAATGATCACTCGTTGTTGTCGACCATTGCGGAGCTTCACAAGGATTTCAAATTCGTTCGCAGCTTCGCGTGCGGACCATTTGACGTCGGGTTCGTTGGCGAATGCCTCGGCGAGCAGTTGCTTTACATCTCGCACCTGTCCGAGCACCGCGAACAAACGAGATTGTGCTTCGTCGGAGTCTCGCGCTCGTTCTTTCGGATCACGTGCGACGAGCCAATTCAACAAGTCGGTGATGTCTCCAGGAAGTTCAGGGCAATGGGCTCGGACGTCTGGAAAAGGTTGCGAGTTGATTTGCGTAATGAGCTGCTTCACCGTTTTCGCTTCAAACGGAACTCTGCCAGTCAGCATGCGGTACAAGCAAACGCCCAGTGCATAGACGTCGGTCGAAGGAGAGACGCGGTCCCGCCGGTAAACAATTCGGGGGCCATGTAGTGTGGAGTCCCGACCAGTCCGTCGAAGACTTTTTCGCCACGACCGCGCACTCGTTTTGCCAAGCCGAAGTCGCCGATTTTGGCTCGACCGAGTCCGATTGACTCTTTGGTCATCAACACGTTTTCTGGCTTCACGTCGCGATGCACGAGTCCTGCTCGATGTGCGGCCGCAAGGCCGTCGGCGACTTGAGCGGTGACTCGAAGTGCTTCGGCTGGTTCAAGCGAACCACGAGTGTCGAGCACTTTTTGCAGCGACAGGCCGGACACGAATTCCATTTCGAGAAAGTGCAGTCCGTCATGCTCGCCGACCGCATATGCCATGACGACGTGTGGGTGATGCAGGTTGGCGACGGCGATTGCTTCTTGGCGAAAGCGAGAAACGTAGTCTGCGTCAGTCTCGATGAACTTGGGTGACAAGACTTTCAATGCACAGCGCCGTTCCAATTGCCTGTGAACAGCAAGGTACACGGCCCCCATTGCTCCGCGCCCCAACAACGCTTCGCAGCGGTAGACGCCGAGCGCCTTGCCGGACAAAGAATCCGCAATCGATCGGCGTCTTGGTACTTTTTGTGTGATGACCGTCGCTAATGGGTTCGGCGGGATTGCGGAATCAGGTTTTATTGACGGTTCACCTAGTGGAAGTGGCGGGTAGTTCGCTCCAGGCATATACAGGATCGTCGTCGCGCCGGTGGGAACGGATCCGCCAACGACTGTGCCGCAGAGCGGACACGTGCCTGTCTCTGCCACGGGAACCCATTGGTCGCAGGCGAGACAATGTTGTGTGATGCTAGGTTGCGTAACGCTGGAGTCTGGTGACTGGACTTCGTCGGACACGGCGGTTCTCTCTGAAATGGCTGGCGCGGGATTGTGTCGTTGATCGTCGCAAGCTGCCAGCATGTCCGCCTCCTTTGTCGCCAAGTCATTGACCACTACAATCTCTGCGTTCGTTTGCCCGCCTATTTCGTTTACCAGAGAACATTCTTGTGTCGTCTACCACCTTTGAGCCGTTGACCTCCTCCGATTCATTATCCAAGGGGACTTATGCCTTCGTGAGTTTGGGTTGTCCGAAGAACCTTGTTGACAGCGAGAAGATGCTCGGCACGCTTGCGCTCGACGGTTATTCGCTCGTCTCGGAAGCGGACGGAGCGGACTTCGTCATCGTTAATACTTGCGGTTTCATCGAAACTTCACGAGCGGAATCGAAAGCGGTCATTCAAGAGATGCTCGACCTGAAGAAAGGTGGGCGAACCAAAGGAGTCATCGTTGCTGGTTGCTTGCCTGAACGGCTCGGCGGCAGTTTGCTGGATGAGATGCCGGAGATCGACCACATCGTCGGCGTGTTCGGTCGCGACGAGATCAACAAAGTCGCCGATCGGCTGCTTGGTCAACAAACAGAGCAGCGGATGCTGTTTCGTCCCGCGCCGATCAAAGCGATGGACGATCGGGCCCGGCTGCGGATCACGCCGGATCATTTCGCCTATCTAAAAATCTCCGAAGGCTGCGACCGGACTTGTACGTTCTGCGCGATCCCGAAGATGCGTGGCAAACACATCACCAAGCCAATCGAAATGGTGATCGAAGAAGCGAAGGAACTTGTCGCCGACGGCGTGCGCGAGTTAATCATCGTCGCTCAGGACACGACGTATTACGGGCTTGATCTGTACGGCAAGGTCCGGTTGGTTGAGTTGCTGCAGCAACTCAATGAGGTCGAAGGGATCGACTGGATTCGATTGATGTACTTGTACCCGGTCAATTTCACCGATGAGTTGATCAGCACAATCGCCGACAGCGAAAAGATTCTGCCGTACCTCGACATGCCACTGCAGCACATCAACGACACGATGCTCAAGCGAATGCAACGCCGAGTGAATCGCGATCAGACTGTTGAGTTGGTCCACAAGCTGAGAGAACGTATTCCTAACCTCGTCATGCGGACGACCTTCATTACTGGCTTCCCCGGCGAGACTGACGCGCAGTTCGAGGAACTCAAAGCGTTCGTCGCGGAATCGAAATTTCAACGCATGGGCGTATTCCCGTATTCGCTCGAACCCGGAACGCCCGCTGAGAAGCTCACCGACCATTTGCCCGAAGAAGTCAAGAAGGCTCGTTGCGATGAGCTGATGGAATTGCAGCAAGCGATTGCATTCGAGTTTGCGGATTCGCTCGTCGGTTATGAACTCGACGTGATTATCGACAGCGAAACTGACGAGCCAGGAGTCTTTGTGGGTCGCACGTTTGCCGATGCTCCGGACATTGACGGTGTTGTTTACATCGAAGGCGAGCAGTTGGAGCCTGGTGACATGGTCCCGGTCGCAATTGCCGCTCGGCAAGATTACGACTTGGTCGGTGCGTATTTGGGTGATGAAGAAAACGAAGAGTAAGGGATCTTGAATGGCTGTTTCGGAACCGAATGCCGAGCCTTTGACGGAGACTGCGAGCGTTCAGTCGATGCCTCGCATTGATCGGCGTTCGTTGAATGTGCCGAACTCAATCACGCTGAGTCGGCTGGTCTTGTCGATCGTTCTTTTCGCAATCATCTCCGGCGGCCATTCATGGATTACTGCCGCATTGATGTTTGTGATTGCCGCAGCGACCGATGCGCTCGATGGTTTCATTGCGAGAAAGTACGGGCTGGTGACGACTCTTGGCCGGATCCTCGATCCGTTTGCGGACAAGATTATTATCTGTGGGGCGTTCTTGTTTCTGGTCGCTCAACCAAACTCCGGTGTCAACGCCTGGATGGCATTGATCGTCTTTGGCCGCGAGATGTTTATCACCAGCCTGCGATCATTTCTGGAACAGCACGGTCGCGACTTCTCTGCCGTCTGGAGCGGCAAAATCAAAATGGTCCTGCAATGCGCGGCCGTGACCGGCTGCTTGCTGTCGTTAGACGAGCGTTTCGCCACGCTGCCGCAATTTATGTTAGCCCGCGATGTGGTCCTGTGGTTCGCCGTGTTGGTGACCTTTTATAGCGGTGTTGAATACAGTTGGCGTGCCTTCAAGATGCTTCGAGGAGATGTCACATGACAGCCGCGACACTCAATCGACCGGCGCAGAATTTGTTCGTGACAGGCTCAGAGTCCATCAAGATTCGCAAGCGGTTGGATGAATTCTTGGCCTTACCAGAAGACAGCAACATCGAACGTGAACTGATTAATGGAGTTCTCAAGGAGCGTCCGCTGACTCGCCGAAATCGCTTTCATGCGAAGACTGAAGCCAGTATCGCGACATTCTTGACGTTGTGGTTGTTAGAGCAACCGGAATCGCATGGTGACGTTCTCTCTGGTAAGGTCGGCTTCACGCTGCAACGTGATCCGGGGGCGAGCGTCGGTATTGATGTGGTTTATGTTTCTGCCGAGGTGGGCGCGCGACAGAACGAGTTCTCGACGATGATCGAGGGAGTGCCTGTGCTCGCGGTTGACGTTTTGTCGCAGTCAGACACACATGAAGACGTCACGGCAAAAGTCGATCAATACCTCGCGGTCGGCGTACCGTTGGTGTGGATTGCTGATCCGCATTTCCGCACCGTGACGGTCCATCGTCCTGACCAACAACCCAATTTCTTCACGACCGACGACGACCTCACTGCGGAGCCGTACTTGCCGGGTTTTCAAGTTGCGGTTCGTCGCTTCTTTGAGTGATTGCGATGAAATAGCGCTGCTGGGGTGAGCCGCGAACCCATTGATTTGTCCTTTTTCTGCTTTTCTGCGACGGAGTGTTTTCATGCGACGAACGGTTGTTGCGAGTTGGCTGTTGGTTGGCCTGCTGGCGGTTTCTTCTGTACCGGCTGATGTCGCTCCTGAAGTGAAATCGCGGCTGACGGAAGATCTGAAGTATTTGGCGTCCGATGATCTGGAAGGACGTGGTGTTGGGACGAATGGGATCAACCTCGCTGCCGACTTCGTGGCAAAGGCGTTTCGAGAAGCAGGGTTGGATGTCTCGAAGGCGGGGGGCGATTCGTTTCAAGAGTTCTCGATGACGACCGGCGCGAAGCTGGGTGAGAAGAACTCGCTGAAATTTGTCGGGCCAGATGGTGCGGCTGTTGAGTTAGCCATCGACAAGGATTTTCAAACGTGCTCGTTCGGTGCTTCGGGGACGTTTAGCGGAGAAGTGGTATTTGGCGGTTATGCGATCGACTCGAAGGACAACAACTACCAAGACCTGGAAGGGATCGACGTCAAAGGGAAAATCGTCATTGTGCTGCGGAAGACGCCCAGACAAGCGGACGCTCACGGGCCGTTCGCGGCCCAACATGGCGGAACCGCTCCGCAAGCGGACTTGCGATCGAAAGTGAGCAACACGTTTGGCAAGGGGGCCGCGGCGATTCTGCTGGTGAACGATCCGTATTCCAGTCACAAAGAGGCTGACGGGGCGAAGCAGAAGGTCAAAGACCTTTCCGAACCGGTTGTCACAGCGGCCGAAGTGTTGTTGGCTGCTGATGCCAACAACGAAGGAGCAGTGAAAGAGGCTCGTGCGAAGTTGGCCGATGCGGTTGAGAAAGTTCGCAAACAGCGCGAAGCGAACGAGCAAGGAAACCGCGACGTGTTGATGAAGTTCGGCTACGGCGGCTTCAATCAAGGTCAGCAGTTGCCGGTCTTTCACATCACGCAAGCTGCGGCAGATCAAGTCTTGAAAGCGGCATTCAAAAAGTCACTCACGGATTTGGAAGCGGAGATCGACAAAGACCTCAAGCCGAAGAGTGCGGCTCTCACCGGATGGAAAGCGGAAGGAACTGCGAGTGTCGAACTTGTCAAAGCGGAAGTGAAAAACGTCATCGGAGTCATCGAAGGGGCAGGGGCGTTGGCTGAGGAAACTGTGGTTGTCGGTGCTCATTACGACCATGTCGGATTCGGCGGTCAGAACTCGCTGGCCCCGGGAGTCAAAGAGGTTCACAACGGCGCGGACGACAACGGCTCTGGGACTGTCACGTTGTTGGAGTTGGCTCGCCGCTTTGGAGCCCGCAAAGAGAAGCTGAAGCGACGACTCGTTTTCATCGCCTTTACGGCAGAGGAATCGGGTTTGATCGGCTCCGAGAAATACTGCAAGGAGCCGCTTTATCCGCTCGACAAGACGATCGCGATGATCAACATGGACATGGTCGGTCGCCTGAAAGAAGAGAAGCTCATCATCTACGGCACCGGAACGTCGCCGCACTGGAAGCCGGAGATCGAACGACTCAACGGCCAGCACAAGTTTGACTTGGCCCTCAAGCCTGAAGGGTTCGGGCCGAGCGATCAGTCGTCGTTCTATGCCAAGAAGATTCCGGTGCTGCACTTCTTCACTGGCACGCATCCTGAATACCACCGGCCCGGTGATGACTGGAATCTCATCAATTTCGATGGCATGGCTCGCGTTGCGGACATGGTTGAGCAGGTTGTTCTGGAGACGGTCCAAACCGATGAGAAACCACAGTACGTCGAAGTCAAAGGGCAAGGTGATCAAGGCTCAACTCGCAGCGGCAATCCTCGCCCGTATTTCGGTTCGATCCCCGATTTTGGCAATGAGACTCCGGGCTATGCGCTCTCCGGAGTCGCTCCGGGAAGCCCTGCTGATAAAGGTGGCCTCAAAGCAGGCGACGTCATCGTGGAACTCGCTCAGCAAAAGATTGGCGGCCTCGACGACTTCGATCTTGCGCTCCGAAAGTTCAAAGCGGGTGAAGAGATCGAAATCATCGTGCTTCGCAACAAGGAACGAGTCACATTGAAAATTACGCTTGGGCAGCCGAAATAAAATCGCTGAAGCTGCTGTGGGGATCGATGCCAAGTTAGGTATGTATTGCTTTGGGTGCTGATTCTCTTTGTTGTTCGATGTCGCGCCTTTTGAGATTTCAAACGATCCTTGGCCCGCGGCCGTTTGGTATTCGAGCGATTCGCCGGTTGAGTTGCCGTTGAAAACTCGTGATGACACGTTTTTGGGCGACAACTAGAGTCCCACAGCTTCGGAATCCTGGCTTTCAGCCATTTGTGTTGGTTGGTAAGTGAACGGCCAGGCCCTAGCCGCCGGTAAAGAAAATCACCGGCGGCTAGGGCCTTTCCGCTCACAAAACGCAATTATCAACACAGTTGGCGGAGAGCCGGAATTCTCACGAACCTTCGGCAGAACGATGACACGAATCCGCCGCATCGCGCGACGGTCAAGAATTGATTTACGTGATATAGAGGAGTTGCAAGGATGCGACGACACTGGTTGGCATTGAGTGTTTTGGGTGTGGCTTGTTTTGGCTTTTCATCAATCGCAATGACGGCGGATGACTCACCAACTCCGGAATACATCTTCTCAAAATTCATCCCTCGACAACGAGATGTTGAGGTCGAAACTCCGAAGCCAGCCGAGTATGCCAAATGCGTGATCAAGTCTGAACGAATTGGAAAAGCGACCGCGTGGGTAGTCACTGGAGCGAACGGGCAAGTGTTGCGTCGCTTCGTGGACACGAACAGCGATGGCACCGTGGATCAATGGCGTTACTTCAATAACGGGCTCGAGGTCTATCGCGAGATCGACAACAACTTCAACGAGAAGCCGGATCAATATCGTTGGCTCAATACCGGTGGTACGCGGTGGGGGATCGACTCCAATGAAGACAAGATCATTGATGAATGGCGACTCCTTTCCGCTGAAGAAACATCGCGAGTTGCGATCAACGCGTTCATTGCGGAAGACACAGACGCTCTCCGTTTGGTGCTGATTAATTCGGACGATCTTGAAAAATTGAAAGTCGAAGAATCCGTTGCCAAGGCACTGTTAGCAAACGTCAGTAGCCCGGCTCAGAAGCTGCGTGATGCGTTGAGTAAATCGAAATCGCTAAGCCCGCGGGCACGCTGGATGCGTTTCGATGTCGCGTCGGCGATGCCGAGTCTTATCCCGGCTGACGAAGGGAAAGCGGGAATCGATTTGATTCTATATGAGAACGCGATGGCCATCATTGAAACAGAAGCGGCAGCACCCAAGAACAGTTTGCTCGTGCAAATCGGGGAACTGATCAAGGTGGGCGATGTCTGGAAGCTGACTCAAATACCGCTGCCGATCGAAGGGAATCAAGTTCAACTTGCGGCGGGCGTGTTGATGCAGCCGGGCCAATCGACGGCCGGTGAGTCAGCGGCATCGGCAAGCCCCGGTGGAGCAAACGATCCGCGCGTCGCGGAACTTGTCAAGAAGCTACAAGACCTCGACACGAAGGCACCGGGAGCTGATGCAGTACCCGCCGACTTTGTGCGGTTCAACACGCTCCGTTCGACACTACTTAAGCAGATTATCAACATCACAAAAGGTGCCGACCAGGAAAACTGGATCAAACAGTTGATCGATGGTTTGGCTTCGGCGGTGCAAACTGGCGTGTATGAAGACGGACTGAGAGAGCTCAAACAGCTTGAAGCACAACTTAAGCAACAGGCGAAAGCGAATGTCGCGCTATCGGCGTATGTCACGTATCGCCGCATGTTGGCGGAGTACGCAGTCGCGGTGCAGCAAGCGAAGACGAGTGCTCAGCAAGCGAAGACACAAGAGGACTGGATCAAAGATTTGACTAGCTTCGTGCAGACTTATCCGAAGTCGGAAGATACACCCGACGTCATGATGCAATTGGCAACCGGGTTGGAGTTCGCCGGTAAGGCCGTAGATGCGAAGAAATGGTTTAGCGATCTGGCCGATAAGTTTCCGGACACTTCTGCTGGGAAGAAGGCTACTGGGGCGCTCGTTCGATTGGATGCCAAAGGAAAACCACTGCCTTTAGCCTTTGCTGGTCTCGAAGGAGGCAAGGTCGATATTCGAAACTACCGAGGCAAAGCCGTCCTCGTCGTGTTTTGGGCGACATGGTGCAAGCCGTGTGCTCAGGATCTTCCGAAGTTGCGAGCGATGTACCAGCAGTATCGAAACCAAGGCTTCGAGGTCATCGGTGTGAATCTCGACAATCAGCCCAATGGCGTGAAAGTCTACATGCAACAAAACGGAATGACCTGGCCGCAAGTTTTTGAACCAGGTGGATTGCAGAGTGCTCCTAGCCAAGCATTCGGAGTCATTTCGCTGCCAACAATGTTTCTCACAGACAAGCAAGGCCTCGTCCATAGTCGCCCTGCTTCGATGGATGATGTTACAACAGCACTTCCCGAATTACTGGGGTTGAAGAAGCCAATGGCAGCTGCAGCGAACACCACGGAGACGAATTAGCTGATACGAGACTTCAAGGAACGAAGGGGCCAATACAAGCAATACAAGACAGACTTGCTTAGGAATTGATAGAAAGCCCTTGAATCTTCGCATCCCTTGATTCCTTTTGAGTCACCCAAACCATGCTTCCCAATTCCGAACAAACGCAACAGTTGTTGGAAGCCGCTCGCGGTGGCGATTCAGCGGCTGTAAACAATTTGTTGGAACGGCATCGGGATTCGCTCCGGCGCATGGTTCAAGCTCGGCTAGACAAGGCGATCGCGCAGCGAGTCGATGCGAGTGATGTCGTCCAAGATGTTTTGTTGGAGGCTCACGGGCGGCTCAACGAGTTCATTAAGTCGGGTTCGATGCCGTTCCATTTGTGGCTACGGCACTTGGCGAAGGATCGGATGATCGATGTGCATCGTCGGCACCGAGCCCAACGTCGCAGTGTTTCTCGTGAGCAACATGCTCCGCAATCAGGGGATGTTTCGTCGGCGTTCGATTTGTTCGCGCAGATCAGCGATCAAGAGTTGACTCCAGCAGCAGCTTCGATTCGGAAAGAGATCGAGTACCGATTTCTCTCGGCATTGGATGAACTCGACGAAGCTGATCGCGAGATATTATTGATGAGGCATTGCGAACACCTTGGTAACAGCGATGTTGCAGAACTGCTCGGCCTTTCACAGCCCGCGGCGGGGATGAGATACCTGCGAGCTTTGCGGCGCCTGCGATCTGTCTTAGGGATGGACAACTCGGCAAATGGCGCTTGAACAGCGACTGTGATCATTTCGCCGCTTACTGAGCCAGTTCAGCTCACCAACTCAATATCGCTCGCTATGACGTCCCGGTTAGGAAAATCGGGTTGCGAAGTCGTGGAGTTGTTCTTGGACAACTCCTAAGTATTACTCAGCTAGCTCACAAATTAATCTCGACCCGAACTGAGTTCTCAACGTGGCCTGCTGTCGCTATGAAATCGCTTTGAAGAATTTCGCGGCAATGACATTATTTAAGCCGCCAGGGAAGACCGCCTCAAATTCATGGACTGCATTGATGAATCGCGAACGTAGCCAGCAACAATTCCAACGAGCGTTGAAGTCGATTCCCGGTGGTGTGAACAGCCCCGCACGGGCTTTTGGTGCGGTCGGGGGCGAGCCGATCTTCATTCAGCGTGGCGAAGGACAATTTCTGGTCGATCTCGACGGCAATTATTTCCTCGATTTCATTGGGTCTTGGGGGCCACACATTTTGGGCCACCGGCATCCGGCGGTGACTTCGGCAATCGAAGCCGCACTCGCTCGCGGCACGAGCTTCGGAGCACCGACTGAACTCGAATCCGAATTGGCCGAACTCGTCATCGCAGCAGTCCCCTCTATCGAGAAGGTCCGCATGGTCAATTCGGGAACCGAAGCGACAATGAGTGCCATTCGTGTCGCTCGCGGTTTCACAGGGCGCGACAAGATCATCAAGTTCGCCGGTTGTTACCACGGTCACGTCGACTCGTTGTTGGTGAAAGCAGGCAGTGGAGCACTGACGCTCGGTGTTCCGTCAAGTCCCGGTGTACCAGGTGGCTGCACAGCCGACACGATCGTTTTGGAATTCAACGATCCGCAAGCTCTTGCTGAAACATTTGACACACAAGGCGACAAGATCGCCGCGGTGATTCTCGAACCAGTCGTTGGCAACATGGGTGTCGTGATTCCACAAGCTGGATTCCTCGAGACATGCCGCGAACTTTGCACGAAACACGGTACAGTCTTGATCTTCGATGAAGTGATGACCGGTTTTCGGCTCGCGTTCGGTGGTGCTCAAGAATTGTTCGGCATCACACCGGACATGACTACTCTGGGAAAAATCATCGGCGGCGGACTGCCGGTCGGTGCCTACGGCGGTCGAGCGGACATCATGGCCGTAGTCTCTCCGAGTGGGCCGGTTTATCAAGCGGGGACGCTTTCCGGAAATCCGCTCGCGATGTCGAGCGGCATCGCCACGCTCACGACTTTGCGAGATACGAAACCGTATACCGCCCTCGCCGCTAAGACAGAAAAGCTTTGCCGTGGCCTCAGTGAAGCGGCGGCAGCGGTCGGCATCTCACACACGATTCCACACGTCGGCAGCATGTTCACTCTCTTCTTCAATCCTGACGTCGTGACGAATAACACGACTGCGGGACGTAGCGACACGAAACTCTTCGCTCGGTATTTCTGGGGGATGATTGAACGTGGCGTCTATCTTCCGTGCAGCCAGTTCGAAGCGAACTTCGTTTCCGTAGCTCATACCGACACGGATATCGAAACGACTATCGCCGCCGCTCGTGAGGCGTTGGCGTCGCTGTGATTTAGCATACGTCCAACCACCAAGGGCGGCTCAATTGCTTCCCAACTGAGATTTCCATTGTGATCGCCGATCGCAGGGAAACGTGGCATCAGGCGGCAGCGGATGTTTTGGGAACGTGAGTCGCGAGAGCGAATCGCCTACGCCTCGCTGCCGCGAATTGTCAGCACAGGGCACTTTGCACTGCGGACAACATTCTCAGCGACGCTTCCCATCAACAGATGTTTGATGCCAGTTCGACCATGTGTGGCAAGAACGATCAAGTCGATCTGGTGATGATCGGCATAGGCAAGAATTTCGGGAATCGCAGCCCCTTCACGAAAGGCGCGTATGATCGTGTTACATCGTGCGGCTTCATCAAGACCAGGTAGCTGATCCAGCTTTTCATGGCAGACTTGTCGCAGCTTCACTAACCATTGCGGGAGCGGAGTCATCGCCGTTTCTGGGCTCAGTGAAATTGCGTCGTAGCCCTCGAATGCATGCAGCAAATGCAATTCGGAGTTAAACGTGGCCGCCATTTCGACGGCGGCAGCCATTGCATTCAGGCTGAGTTCACTAAAGTCGACCGGACACAAAATCTTTTTGATCGGGAGCATGTCGTTAGCCCTTAATTCGATTGCCAAATGAGAAAAAGCGGTCTCGAACCAATCAAAGCAAGCACGGTGCCATAACCAATCGGCGTCACTGATAGATCCGAGTTACACCTGGAATACTCGGCGGCTGTTGTAAATCGGACTCTTTCGTCAGTCGATCAATCTTGTTTTGACTTACTCAGAAAAACCGCAGGTTGGGCTACATCGCACACTGCACCAAGCGGCAATCGCACACTCTGTTCGTCAGGTCGCACACTTTTGAAACCAAGATTGGTCCAGTTTCATGGACTCTCGGTAACGAAACCAACTCGGCATGACCTTTGCCATTAACGACGAAAGTGTGCGAACAATTTCATGGCACACTACTAAGTACTCACGAGCGGAGAAATCATCATGCCCTGGTCCCCCAAGAACTGCGTGGTCGTGCCGATCGACTTCTCATCCGCATCGGACGTTGCAATTCAGACTGCGTTGGAGATCACAGGTAAAGCGGAGCGCGTGCATGTCGTTCACGTCGCCTCGCCGCCGACGTTTTTGCCGTACGCTGGCGAAGTGATTCCATCAGTTGACCTCAGTCGCTGGGTCGAGCTTGCGGAGCAACATCTGGCTGACTATTTGAAGGCGCGTCCGCAGTTTGTTGGAGTCTGTTCGAAAGTTCTGGAAGGTGATGCCGGAGCACGGATCGCTGAGATTGCCACGGCGGTTCACTCGGACCTGATTGTTATGCCCTCGCACGGCTATCATGGCGTCAAACGATTTCTGTTAGGCTCTGTCGCGGAGGCGGTTTTGCGACACGCGCCATGCGAGGTATTAGTACTTCGGCGGGCCGATTAGTGACGGCACGAAATAGCAATCCCGATGCCGACGCAAGTAACCCGAAGCGTGAGGGTGAGCGAGTTTTTTTCGACAGGCTCCGAAATTATTGTGCGCTGAAACGCCCTCTTTCGTTCGCGACACTGTCAACAAACACAAAAGCAACATCGCGAAAGTCCGCGCCATGACTGAGAGCTCCTGCAACGCAAACGCTTTCGATCCTGCTCAAGTCGAACTGCTGTTCGTTGACGATGACAATGAGTTTCGTGACACAGCCTCACGGCGATTTGCTCGGCGTGGGTTTCGAGTACATGAGGCTCCGGGGGTGAACGATGCGTTGCGGTTGTTGCAGGATCGGCAATTTGATGTCGTGGTCTCAGACATGGCGATGCCCGGGTTGACCGGATTGGACTTACTCCAGCGCGTTAAAGAACTGTCTCCGGAATGCGAGGTCATTCTGCTGACCGGTGAAGGAACTGTGGAAACTGCTGTGCAAGCCATGAAGCTAGGCGCATACGACTTCCTCTCCAAACCGTTTTCGCTCGCGGAACTCGAAACGCTGATTCAAAAGGCCTACGAACGTAGGCGACTAAGCCAAGAAAACAGACAGCTCAAAGCGGTCCTTGAACGAAGTCAGCCGAAGGTCCCAATGATCGGTGAATCATTGGCAATGCAGGATGTTTTCAAGCTAATCGCGAAGGCCGGACCGAGTGACAAGGCCATCTTGGTTCAAGGCGAGAGCGGTACCGGCAAAGAACTTGTCGCACGTGCGTTGCACGAACACAGCTCACGAGCCGGTCGGCCGCTCATCTCGATCAACTGCACCGCTCTCACTGAGACGCTGCTCGAAAGCGAACTCTTCGGTCACGAAAAGGGAGCATTCACTGGCGCGATCGCTGCGAAGCCAGGCCTGTTTGAATTGGCTGACGGTGGAACGCTCTTCATCGACGAAATCGGCGAAATGCCGGGCGTCATGCAGGCCAAGCTTTTACGTGTGTTGCAAGACGGTTCAATGCGGCGAGTGGGATCACTGCAAGAACGGCGTGTCAATGTGCGAGTCATTACCGCCACCAATCGCGATCTTGCGGCCGAAGTCGCGGCACATCGTTTTCGCGAAGATTTGTACTATCGCATCAACGTTATGTCGCTCGATCTACCGCCACTGCGAATACGCTCGGGTGACATCCCGCTGCTTGTCAATCATTTCCTCGGCACGGTCTGGCAAATTGCCCCAGACGCACTGCGAGTGCTCGAAACATATAACTGGCCCGGCAATATTCGGCAGCTCATCAACGTTATCGAGCGGGCGAAGATACTGGCCGACGACCACTTCATCACGACTGACGAATTGCCTGCCGTTGTTTTGAGCCCGGTAGTCGCCACCTCCACGACGGGATCCGCATCAAGCATTGTCCCCTTGTTGCCGGTCGATGACGGTACGTTGTCCGCTATTGAAAAAGCACGCGTGGTCGATGTTATGCAGAAGCAAAAAGGGAACAAGAGCCGGGCTGCCCAAGTTCTCGGTGTCTCGCGGCGATCACTATATCGCTTGCTGGAGAAGTACGGGCTGGATGGTGTTTCCCCTGCGGCAGAGACGCTTAATTCGCCCACGTGACCTCATGAATTCCTAGCCGTGGAAATCAGCGTTTCTGTAATTCGCATGAGTTCGTAATCCGGGCAGTTACGAGAAACAAAACCAAGACCGTTTTTTTCACTGATTCCTCACTGCTTATGAACGATGCTGAGCACAGCAGACTGAATCCCGATACTCGGTTTAAAACTGAGTTCCATCGGCTCGTTTCTCTGAGTATTCGCTGATACTCTCTGTCTCCCGTTTTGATCCAGCGGTTGACCGTTTTCTGGGAGAGTACAGTGCAGACAAGTCTTTCAATTCGAATGGCAAAATTTTCCCCCATCATCTGCCTCGTTACCTCGCTCTTGTTGTGGCCAGTACCAGTTTTCGCACAGGCAAAAGAGGCGGCGAAGAGCGACGCAAAGCCTGCCATTGAAAAGGCAATTCCGCTGGCCGTGCTTTGTGTTGCAGGAGTCGAGCGCTGGCTCAGCAACGCAGACTATTTATTTGAAGCCGTGAAACGTGAAGAATTGTCTGACTTTGTCGGCGGGCAGATGTCAAAGCTCAACGACTTGAAGGGGATCGACAAGGACAAGCCGTTTGGCATGTTGGTTTTCTTGCGGCCGGGACTGATTCCACAGCCTTATCCGGTCAGTTTCGTACCTGTGAAAAACTTGTCGGACTTGATCGGGACGGCCAGCAATGGTCCATTCAAAGTGAAGAAGATCGATGACACTCACTACGACTTGGTCACGGACAACAACACGATTCACGCTTTACTTGTCGGTGATTACGCGTGGATCGCGTCAGAGTCCGATCAGCTCGATTTTGAATTTCCGGATCCAGTCAGTTTCACCAAGCGGCTTACGACACGTTACGATCTCTCGTTTGAGTTCAATCTGACCAGCGTTCCTGAAGGGATGAAGAATATCTTCCTCGACTTCCTCCGCGCGAGCACGGAGACGTCGATGCAACAGCGCGATGGCGAGCCTGACGCCGGGCATCAATTGCGTCGATTGAATGCGATGAACTCGCTCGACTTTTTGGAGCAACTGGTTCTGCAAGGGGAGCGACTGACGTTTGGACTTTCGGTCGATCCCAAAACCAAACACGCCTCGATCGAGGTGGACGTGCAAGCAAAGCCGGACAGTGGCCTGTCACAGTTGTTGCAAGATGTCTCCGCACGCACGAGCTATTTTTCCACAATCTTGCGAGAAGACACACCGCTCACGTTTTCGATGTCGTGGATGATGCCACCGTCGAATCAGAAACGGCTCGCCGATTTTTTCGAGACTGCCGAGCAAGAGGTCGCATCGCAACTTGCAAACGCCATTTCAGGCAAGAAGGTTGACGAAAAGCCGAACGCTGCATCTGCCACACCAGAAGCTCCGAAGGTCGCATCGACCGGCAAACCGAAGCGCGGCGGAACTGGCAAACCGAAAAAGCCGAAAATCCCCGTGCCTCAACCGATTAAGGAAGTCTTCGACTCACTGCGAGCAACAGCCTTGACCGGGCACATCGACTTCTTCGCTCAGTTTGTCACGGACAGCAAATCGAACGGCTCGCCGCAGTTCACTTTGCTTGGCGGTGCGAAGATTGCTGACGGGGCAAAGCTTGCGTCGGGGTTGACCGAGATTCTCAAACAGATCAAAGACAGACCGGGACTCGCGGCGCTCGACTTCAACATCGACACGCACAAGGGAGTCACGTTCCATCGTTTACTCGGCAGTGAAATTCGCCGCTCGGATGAGTTGATGTATGGTGGCAAGCCGGCACTTTACATCGGGCTTGGTTCGCAAGTGGTTTGGTTCGCGATCGGCCAGCCGGATGCGCTTACACAAATCAAGCAAGTGATTGATCGTGTCGAAGCGGCCCCTTCAGCCCGACCGTCCGGTGCTGATCGCATCCCGTTTCAACTCACGATGCACATGAAACGCTGGATCGAGTTCGGCCAAGCGAATGGGGAAGAGCTTCAGAAAGAAGGATTCAAACAGCGAGAAAAAGCGATCGCCGCTCAACAAGCTGCCGCAACAGCCAACGGCGCAAAGCCGGTCACTGCTGAAGAGCCGAAAGTGGTGGCTCCCGCGAATAGCTCTCAACCTCGTAACGGCGACAACACTGCGGCAGATCGCGGCAATCGGCAGACTCCGATGCGGGCTTGGCAAGAGATGCAGCGCAAGGCGTTCTCTGGTTCCGACGATCTGTTGCGAGTTGATTTCCGACCGACCGATCAAGGTGCTCGCTTGAAGTTTGAATTTGAGGAAGGTTTTATTCGCCTCATGGGCTTCGGCGTTTCTGCGGGAATGGATTCGCTTGCCGAACGCGAGCAACGGCAGCGGAAGCCGAATACGGAAGCCCCGAAGAAATAGTATGGCGATGACGGCTGCATTAATAAGCAGTATGAGTTGTATCGATCGTATTAGTTCTAATGTCGCGAACATTGCCCAGACAGCTCCGATGACGCTGGTTTCCGGCGAGAAAGTCGGCCCGGCCGTGATCGCCAATCGCTAAGTCGGTTGCAATCCAACGGTCACAGCCA
>JAPLNX010000236.1 GCA_026400935.1 Planctomycetia bacterium
ACGGACTAGCCGTTCTCCTCCCGTTGCTCTCCACCCCGTCTCACGACGACGCAGTTACGTTCGGATACAAAGTTCAAACCAACTTCGACGAGGACTTGCACCTCGCAGATTCAATCCACTTGCAAACGCACTAGCCGTCATCGCTCTGCGTGACGAGCCGAATGCTCGCCAACGCTCTGTGAAGTGACCGGCTCGTCACGCGGAGCGATGACGGCTACGTACTTACGGCTTCGCCGCACCATGTTCTTATGTGGAACTACTTCGGTCATACCCCGCAAATTTTCGCAGCACTCTGGCCAACGAGCAGTGATCCTCATGAAACAAATCGCCTTTTTCGTTGCGTCGCTTTGTTTGTTGAGTTTCTTGTCGCAAGCAGTCTTCGCTGCTGACGAACATGTCGGGCTCGAATTCTTCGAGAAGAAGATTCGTCCGATGCTCGTGAAGCATTGCTACGAGTGTCATGCCGCTGACTCAAAGGCGATCAAAGGGGGCTTGTTGCTCGATAGCCGCGAAGGTTGGCGCAAAGGGGGCGATTCAGGGCCGTCGATCATTTCGGGAAAGCCGAATGACAGTTTGTTGATCAAGGCGCTGCGGCATGAAGACGGTCTCGAAATGCCGCCGAAAGGAAAGCTCTCCGACGAAATCGTCGCCGACTTCGTGAAGTGGATTGAGATGGGTGCCCCCGATCCGCGCAAGGGCGGCCCAATCAAAATCATCAAACGCGAGATCGACATCAAAGCGGGCCAGCAGTTCTGGTCGTTCCGCCCGATCACCGCGCCGCCGATTCCGCACGTCAATACAACGAGTTGGCCAGCCTCCACAATCGACCGATTCATCCTCGCCAAGTTGGAAGCTGCCGGTTTGCAGCCGATCGCCGACGCCGATCGCACGGCGCTGTTGCGGCGTGTCTATTTCGATTTGATCGGAGTTCCGCCCTCGCCCGCCGAGATGGATGAGTTCGCTGCCGATCAATCTCCGGACGCTTACGAACAAGTCATCGACCGGCTGCTCGCGTCGCCGCACTTCGGCGAACGCTGGGGGCGGCACTGGTTGGACCTCGCGCGGTTCGCCGAATCATCCGGCGGCGGTCGGTCGATGATCTTCCCCGAAGCGTGGCGGTATCGCGATTACGTCATTCGCTCGTTCAACGACGACAAACCGTTCGATCGTTTCGTCCTCGAACAACTCGCCGGTGATTTGTTGCCGACCGACTCACCGCAACTGCGGGAAGAGCAACTGGTCGCGACCGCGTTACTGGCGCTCGGGCCGACGAACTACGAAGAGCAGGACAAGCTGGCGTTGGAATTCGACGTCGTGGACGAGCAGCTTGACACGCTCGGCAAGACGCTGCTCGGCATGACGATCGGTTGTGCTCGCTGCCACGACCACAAGTTCGATCCGATCCCGACTCGCGATTACTACGCGCTGGCCGGCATCCTCCGCAGCACGCACTTGCTGATCCACGACAACGTTTCCAAATGGCACGAAACGCCGCTGCCGATGTCGCCGGAGCAAGAAGCGGCCGTGAAGCAACACGATCTTGTCGTCGCCGAACTGAAGAAAGAGATCGACGTCATCAAAGAGGCGGAAAAGAAACTGGCCGCCGCGAAGAAACTCGCCGGAGACGACAGCGACGCGCCCGGCACGCCGCGTGGCCCGATCAGCGTCAAAAAATTCGCCGGGCTGCTGCTGGACGACACGCAGGCCAAGAAGGTCGGCGACTGGGTCGATTCGCAGTTCAGCAAGCACTACATCGGCGAGGGCTACATTCACGACGGCAACAAAGACAAAGGTCAAAAGACGCTGACGTTCTCCCCCGCCGTTCCGAAAACCGGCCTGTACGAAGTCCGCTTGGCCTACAACTCCGGCGACACCCGCGCGACGAACGTGCCGATCGAAATCCTCGATCTCGACGGCGAGCACGACCTCAAGATCAACCAGCGCGTCGCCCCACCGATCGATCATCGTTTCGTCTCGCTGGGCAAGTTTCGCTTCGACACCTCGGGCCAGTGGTACGTCCTCATCAGCAACGAAGAGACCGACGGGCACGTCATCGTCGATGCGCTTCAATTCCTTCCCGTCGATGAAAAACTCGCCGCGACAAAACCGACACCCGACAAGAAGCCCGCTCCAACAGCCCCAACGACCACTGACAACGGACCACCCGCCAAATCCCCCGACCTCAAAGAGCTTGAAAAGAGACTCAAAGAACTCAACGACAAAGCCCCGTACCGCCCGATGACCATGTCCGTCACCGACGCCAAGCAAATGGAATCGACGCACATCCGCATTCGAGGCAACGTGCATGTGAAGGGCGAACAAGCCCCGCGCGGCTTCCTGCAAGTGGCCACCTACGGCAACGCTCCCGCAGTCCCGGAGCAACACAGCGGCCGCCGCGAATTGGCCGCATGGATCACCAGCCGCTCAAACCCGTTGACCGCTCGCGTCACCGCCAACCGAGTTTGGCAGCACCTCTTCGGCGAAGGACTCGTCCGCACCGTGGACAACTTCGGCACGACCGGCGAAACGCCGTCGCATCCGGAATTGCTCGATCACTTGGCCATGACGTTGCAGCAATCCGGCTGGTCGATCAAGTCGCTGGTCCGCGAAGTCGTGTTGTCGCGAACGTATCGGTTGGCGAGCGGCGTTGAGGAATCAAATCTGAAATCTCAAATCTCAATTAACGACTCTCAACCCTCAACTCTCAACCCCACATCCACCGATCCCGAAAACCGCCTCCTCTGGCGACAAAACCGCCGCCGCCTCGACGCGGAGGTGATGCGAGACGCGATGTTATTCGCGACGGGACAGCTCGACCGCACGATGTTCGGCCGCACGATGAAGTCTCCGAAACAAGACGGCCCCAACGCGAACATCGGCGAGATGACTTACGTCTTCGACGACGCTCGCCGCAGCGTCTACACGCCGATCCTCCGCAATCGCCTGCTAGAAATCTTCGAGTCGTTCGACTTTGCCAACCCCAACGTCTCGCTCGGCCGCCGCAACGTCACGACCGTTCCGACGCAGGCTCTCTATTTGATGAACAGCCCGTTCGTGATGGATCAATCCCACGCTGCCGCTCGCGAACTGCTCGCCACATCCGGCCTCACCGACGAGCAGCGCCTCACGCTCGCCTACCGCACCACCCTCGGTCGTTCGCCGACCGCTCGCGAACGCGAGATCGCCCTGCGAACAGTGACCCCTTCCGCCGAGAACACGACTCCGAGCCCCATCGCTTGGGAGCGCCTCTTCCAAGCACTGTTTGCCAGCGTCGATTTCAGGTACGTCGATTGAGTCGGTGCGGTTCACATTAAAGGGGGCCGTTGAATATCCTCGATCTGGCGCATGATCGGGATCTGCGAGAGGAACTCGCTCAGTCGGAAAGATAGGTCCGTCGCTGCTGGAAGCCGAACTCACCCATTCAGAACGCTATGAACAGACAAGGAATGTCGATTAAAGTCACACTGCCTTGAGGAGCCAAAAATCGTGAGTGTGCAAGAACTCGAACAAAGCGTCGCCCATCTGTCGCGTGATGAGCTATCCGCGTTTGCCAAGTGGTTTGAAGAGTATTTGGCGGACAAATGGGACCGGCAGATTGAAGAAGACGCTCGTGCCGGGCGATTCGATGCGGCAGCCGATCGAGCCGATAAAGACTTTGAAGCCGGGCTTTGCACGCCATTATGACGCACTTTGCCTCGCCCGAGTTTTGGTATCACTATCGGCGTTTGCCGAGCAAGATTCGGTTGGTTGCGGACAAGAACTTCGCTCTGCTGAAAGTCGATCCAAGTCATCCCTCTCTCCGTTTGAAGAAAGTTGGGCGATACTGGTCAGTCCGAGTTGGGCTGAATTATCGCGCACTCGCGAGACAACGTCCGGAAGGATTGCTGTGGTTTTGGGTCGGCCCTCACGCAGAATATGACTCCCTCATTTCTTGAACTCGGAAAAAAACATGGTCCCGAATCTCAGACCGTCGATTGATCGACGCCAGGCACTTCAAACGGTTGCCTGCGGCTTCGGCCATCTCGCGTTGGCCGGGTTGGCTCAACAGGCCTCTGCGGCGACGAATCCGTTATCGCCGAAGTTGGGGCATCATGCGGCGCGCGCGAAGCGGGTCATATTCCTGTTTATGGCTGGCGGCGTTAGTCAGATCGACTCTTTTGATTACAAACCGACGCTCGACAAGCACGACGGGCAGATGCGGGAGTTCGATGACGCGCGGACGTTGGCCAAGACCGGGAAGATCGTGCAGCATCGAGTGATGAAGTCGCTGTGGAAGTTTCGGCAGCACGGCGAATCGGGACGCTGGGCGTCGGAGTTGTTTCCGCATACCGCCGAGCACGTCGATGACATGTGCTTCATTCACAGCATGCACACCGAAGGAGTCGCGCATGGGCCGGCGACGTTGTTCTTGCATACGGGGTCGACCAACTTCATCCGGCCGTCGATGGGGGCATGGATCAGTTACGGTCTCGGCACGGAGAGCCAGAACTTGCCGGGGTTCGTTTCGATCTGTCCGGCGATCGCGAACGGCGGGCCGCGTAACTTCGGGACGGCGTTCTTGCCGCCGGTCTATCAAGGGACGGCGATCGGGCGAGCCGGTATCCCAGCGGCGGAAGCGCGCGTGAAGTATCTCAGCAACGAACGGCTCTCGTCTGCCGAACAGCGCGAACGCTTTGATCTGCTGCAAGCGCTGAATGCCGAACAAATCGCTCGGCATGCCGGCGACACCGAAATGCAAGCGGTGCTCGATTCGTTCGAGCTGGGCTTTCGGATGCAGAACCACGCTCCGACGATCTTCGATCTGTCGCAAGAATCCAAAGAGACGCAAACGCTGTACGGCATCGGTGACAAGACGACCGACGACTTCGGTCGGCAGTGCTTGATGGCTCGACGTTTGGCCGAGTCGGGCGTGCGATACATCCAAGTGAACTACAGCGATAACTCCGCCAACCCGGCGTGGGATCAGCACAGCAACATGCCGAAGCACGCCGATCACGCGAAGGCAGTCGATCTGCCGATCGCTGGCTTGCTGACGGACCTCAAGCAACGCGGCCTGCTCGAAGACACGATCGTTTGGTGGGGAGGCGAATTCGGTCGCACGCCCTACGCCGAGAAGAACGGGACCGGCCGAGACCACAATCCCGGCGGCTTCACTTCCTGGCTGGCCGGCGGCGGCGTGAAACCGGGCATCGCTTACGGCGAGACCGACGAGTTCGGCCATCACGCAGTCCAAGACAAAGTCCACATGCACGATCTGCACGCGACGATCCTGCATCAACTCGGTCTGAACCACGAACGCCTCACTTACAACTTCGCCGGTCGCAATTTCCGGCTAACCGATGTCGCAGGTCGCGTTGTGGAAGATATTTTGGTTTGAGCCGCATCCTGGGACGCCGCTCCGAGGTTGTGAAGTTTTTAGTAGCTGAAGTCGTGAGACTTCAGAATTCACCGCGAGAACTGAACTCTCACGAGTTCAGCTACCGATTCTTTCACAGCCGCTCTGCGTCGTGAATCCCGTTTTTGCTCGCCAATTATTTTTCCGACTTCTCGCGAGCCGGTTCAATCGCAAAGCGATACGGCTTCGGGCGAGCGATCAACCGCTGCGTCGCTTCCAGATGCTCGTTGGTCACGGCCGATTTCTGAACGAGCAGTTCTGGAAGATCACTGGTCTTTAGATATGTGGTCGCCAACACATTCGCCGTGGCGAGTTCATGTCGAGCGTTCGTCAGTGAGACCAACACATCCGCTTGAGCGTTCCACGGGCCGCCGGGTTCCCAACCGTTGGCCGTTGAGGAAGCAACGTTGAATCCAGCGGAGAGTTGCTCGGACGAAAGGGTAGCAACTCCGCGGCCTTCGACCGTGATGTCGTAGCGCCCCTTCGGCAGATTCTTCACGCAGATCATGTAGCGATTCAGTTCCGTCAGAACCGGAACGAAGCGGAAGTGGAACGCAAAGAAAATTCCGTGATTGAACGGCAAGCCTGCATCCAATCGCGTGAACTCCAATCGTTCGCCATTTCGGACGACATCTGAAACAGCACAACCTTTTGTTTCGATCAATTTCTCGTCGGCGTAATCGAGCTTTGCCGACGAGACTTCCGCCGGAGCACCAAGTCCCTTCAGCATCGCAAACGCCACGGCGAGCTGTCCGAGATCGTTGAGGTGCGTTCCGTCAGCCAGATGCATCGTGTTCTTCTTCGACTCCTCTTTGATCGGCTCGTTCGCCGCCCAGACACGTTTTTGAATCTCGCGCATCGACCGCTGCACGTCGATCGCCTCGCCGCCGAGCGACTTCGATAGCGTCATCCCCTCGTCGCACATCTTTTGCAGAAAACTCTCTTCGCTTTTGTGCGGATCGGCGGCGGTCACCGGTTCGGAGCAAACATAAACCCGCACGTTCCGCTCTTTGCACGCCAAGACGATCGTGCGAATCGCGCTGAGATATTTCTGCTTATGTTCGTCGTCCGCGTACACACCCCAGCCGATGTCGTTCGTGCCGAACATCACGAAGAGCACCGTCGGCTTGTGAGCAAACACATCTCGCTCAATCCGCTGCAATGAACCGTCCGCCGTGTCGCCCCCTTTGCCCGAATTGATGAAGCGAATCTTCCGATCGGGATACCGCAGCAGCGTGTAGTTCTCGATGTATTTCCCATACGTCCGCGCGGCTGTGAGGCTGTCCCCCAAGAAAACGACCGTGTCGCCATCGCGTAGAGCGAAATCATCGGCTGGCGACGAGCGTGCTTGATCGAAGTCAGCAGTAATCAATAGGACCGCGACGAATAACATGAAACGTGACATCGTGAATTACTCCCAATTGTTTTCGGATCGTTGTTCAAGCTGAATGTCTTGATGTGAGATCGCTCTGAAGAGAGGCCCAAAGGCCAGGAGAGATATCAGCGGAACCAGATCGCTGTACGATGGCAAGAGATTCATCAAGCGATTGCCCGGTCACTCTGGCTAGTGCCGCAGCAGCCACAGCAGGCGTACGGCTCAGGCCCGCGCTGCAATACACCAAGACTCGGATGTTGGTCCGAATAAAATGTTCGAGCGTTGTCACCGCCGCTTCCAGAAGATCAACAGAATTGCCCGCACCATCAACCAACGGAAATCGGCAGTAAATCAAATCACGTGGCGGAGAAGCTGGAGGTTCGTTGCCCGCCAAATCGACGATTGCCTGAATGCCAACATCGAAGACCATTCGCCAATCACGAGTGTCGCCAACATGGCCGAGCCATACCGCAAACGGCGAGATCTGACGCATCGAATTTTTTCTTCCGTTCAAATTGGTTCGTGGGTCGGCGGAGTCAATCAGCCAGTAGGTCGGCCCAACACTGGTCCGGATAGATGGCTCAACCGGGATACCAAGTTGCTCGGCGATGATCCGCCGGACTTTCAGGGCGACCTCTTGATCAGTCCCTGGACCGCACCGTTGAAGGAGGCGACGAATGGGATCTCGGCCAATAGTTTTCTCGGTTTGAGCCGGTACGCTAACTTGTCCGCGTTGTTTTTGAATTCAGGAGGCATCATGACTTCGCCAGTTTCTCGCTTACAACCTCTACCGGTCCTCTCGGTTGAGGACTACGAAAAATATCGCGGCCAATGGGTCGCCGTTTCTCGGAGGGATGGTCAAGTTTATGGATTTGGTGACGATGAGATTGCCGACGACGAGAACACACAAAATCAAGGCCATACACGAGCAGAGTACTTCTTAGAACCAATTCCCACCGAAGACACCCTTCTTTGGTAATCCCCCAATGGACTTCTTCTTCCATGCAATCCCGTTTCGTCATCGCTGCAACTGTAATCTCCTTCCTCTCGATCACGCCTCCATTCGTGTTCGCCGCCGACGTCGCCACCAAAAGTCCGCCGTATGACATCGTGGTTTACGGCGGGACATCCGGCGGCATCGTCGCTGCGATTCAGGCGGCGAAGATGAAGAAGTCGGTCGTGCTCATCGAGCCGTCGAAGCATCTGGGCGGATTGACGTCGGGCGGTTTGGGAGCGACGGACATCGGCAACAAAGGGGCGATCGGCGGGTTGTCGCGAACCTTCTATCGCCGCATTGCCGAGTTCTATGCGAAGCCTGAAGCATGGAAGTGGGAGAAGGGAGACGGCACTCTCAGCAAACGGCAGCAGTCGGGTGAGAAGGAAATGTGGACCTTCGAGCCGCATGTTGCCGAGCAGATTTATCGCGAGATGCTCAAGGAGGCGAAGGTGCCGGTCGTTGTCGGGCGGCTCGATTTGAAAGCTGGGGTCGTCAAAGCGGGAGAGCGGATCAGCAGCATTCGGCTCGAAAGCGGGCTGACGTTCATCGGGACCGTGTTCATCGACGCGACCTACGAAGGGGACTTGCTGGCGAAAGCGGGAGTCTCGTACCACGTCGGCCGTGAGGCGAATAAGACCTACGGCGAAACGCTCAACGGTGTGCAGACCAAGAACGCGGTCCATCATCAATTCAACAAAGCGGTCGATCCGTTCGTGAAGCGGGGTGATCCGAGCAGCGGGCTGCTGCCGCTGATTCAGAAAGACGGACCCGGCGAAGAAGGGGCCGAGGATCGTCGCGTGCAGGCTTACAACCTGCGGCTCTGCACGACGGACGTGCCGGAGAATCGGCTCGCCTGGCCGAAGCCGACGGACTACGACGAGGCGCGTTGGGAGTTGGTGCTGCGGAACTGCGAAGCGGAGGACACTCGCATTCCTTGGAACCCGATCTTTATGCCGAATCGGAAGACTGACACGAATAACAACTTCGCGATCAGCACCGACTTCCTCGGCGCGAACTACGACTACCCGGACGGCGACTACGCGACTCGCGAACGGATCTACCAAAAGCATGTTGCTTACATTAGCGGCCTCATGTGGACACTGGCGAATCACGCGCGCGTGCCGGAGTCGGTGCGGTCTCACTTCCAGCGGCTGGGACTCGCGAAGGACGAGTTCGTCGATAACAACCACTGGCCGCATCAGCTTTATGTGCGGGAGGCGCGGCGGATGATCTCCGACTACGTGATGACGCAGCACAACTGCCAAGGCCGCGTCACCGCCGAAGTCCCGGTCAGCTTGGCCGCTTACACGATGGATTCACACAACACGCAGCGGTACGCGAAGGACGGTCGCGTCTGGAACGAAGGGGACGTACAAGTCGGCGGCTTCAGTCCGTATCCGATTTCCTACCGCAGCATCGTGCCGAAGAAGTCACAGTGCTCGAACTTGTTAGTTCCAGTCTGCCTTTCGGCCACGCACATTTCTTACGGCTCGATCCGCATGGAACCGGTCTTCATGGTGCTGGGCCAATCGGCGGCGACGGCGGCAGCGATTGCGATCGACGACCAGTGCGCGGTGCAAGAGGTCGCATACTCAAAGTTGCGCGCTCGACTGTTGGCCGACGAACAAGTCCTCGAATGGACCAGCCCCAAGAAATCAGGGGCGGGACTCGATCCGGCAAAGTTGCCGGGGATCGTGATCGACAATGTCGATGCGAAGCTGATCGGCGAGTGGACTCACAGCACATCGACCAGCGGTTTTGTCGGCGGCGATTATCTGCACGACAACAACACCGCGAAGGGAAATTGCCGCGCCGAGTTCACGTTCAAAATCCCGAAATCCGGCCAGTACGAAGTCCGCATCGCCTACACCCTAAATCCGAATCGAGCGACAAATGTGCCGATCACAATCACGTCCGCCGACGGAGAGAAGACGGTGAAACTCAATCAACGGGAGGCAACTCAAGCAGGCTTCCGTTCGATCGGAATGTTTCGCTTTGACGATACACAACTAGCACGAGTCGTCATCAGCAACGCTGAGACCGACGGGTACGTCATCGTCGATGCGGTGCAGTTCATCGCACAGCCGTAGGTCCGATATTGATTCATCCTGTTTCCCAGTTCGATGCATTGACCTTATTCACCGTACAGCCCGATCAAGGGTTTTGCCGATTTGGGACTGTTGATCGCAAAGTGATCGTGTTCGCCAACGAGTTGCGCGATCGTGCTCGCGATTTGGCTGAGGGTTGGCGAGACATCACTACGAACTCCCAGCGGTTTTATGCCTGGACCCATCGTGGCCATCCAAACGAATTCAGCTCCCTCGACCTTCGCACCGTGGTCGGTCCAGTCGCGGATTGTGCTGCCTCGGCCATGATCGCAGGCGATGAGGAGCGATGTTGTGTCTTTGTAGTCGGGAAGCGATTGCAGCAGATTCCAGAGACCGGCCAGAAAAGCATCGGCTCGATGTGCGGCGTGCAAGTAGCGGTCATAGCGCCGACCGTGTGCCCATTCGTCAGTCTCGCCGAGTCCGATGAAGAGGACTCGCGGTTTCCTCTTCATCAAATATTCGCGCGAGGCTTGCATGATCAGCGAGTCGATTTGGCAGTCCGGCCACAAGACGACTGTGTCGGCAATTAGGTCGTTGAGCAATCGCTCGCGATCGGTCAAATCATCACCGACGATCGGAGTGATCCCGGCATAGCAGTAGATGCCACTGCGCGGTTGGTTGAGGATAAATGGAAAGACATCCCAGGACGCGATCGCTGCGATACGATCCTTGAAAGAGGGGCGTTGATTCAACAATTCCAACACGCTGACGTGCTGATTGGGAATCTTGTTGTTGGATTTGATCCCCTCATCGTCGGCGAAGCCGCAGAACATTTCGCTGTAGCCGGGATATGAGAATTTGTGAGTGTTCTCCAATTTGGCCGCTGCGTTCTTGGTCGGATCTCCAAAGATCTGACCTTGTTTGGCGACAGTCTTCCAGATGAACGGGAGCAGCGTTTCACGACGCTCTTCCGCCGAGTCACGCCAGAACTTTTCTTTGACGGCAGCAACATTGGCGACACCGGCATCTTTGGCGATGAACGGTTCGTGTGCGCCGCCGAATAGTTCCTGCCAACGAAAACCGTCGAGCGTGACATAGACCACGTTGCGATCTCGACGCTGAGTTGTTTGCCCGTCTTGAGCAACGCTCGCTGGCGTGATCCATCCAGTGAGCGACAACAGGGATAAAATCAATCCCGACAGAATGCGATTTGATTTCAAGTGAATCTCTCCGGTTTGTGTGATCCAGATGGCGTCACTAGTGCCTGGTTTTTTTGACGGGCCACAAGCCCTACGATGTCGATCCTCTGTCCCAAGCAGGGACGAGATTGAACCTCACCCCGCGTCATTGCGAAAGGAACGCGACTGTCATGAAAGCGATCCTCACATTCCGCTCAAGCCTGCTGATCAAGTTCGCAACCCTGAGCATCCTCTGTATTCTCGGTTGTTTTGTCATGGTTCAGACGAGTCAGAGCGCAGAGCCGTCATCGCCGATTGCACTCTGGCCGAAGGTCGCACCGGGCGAAAATGGTGACATCGGCCCGGAAGCAGAGGTCGTTCGGAAGGACGAACGAAAGACGACGCGGATCACCAACATCTCCAACCCGACGCTGACGCTCTTTCGGCCCACGACCGAGAAGAACACCGGAGCGGCAGTCATCGTCTGCCCTGGTGGCGGATACAGTTATGTGGTCGCCGACAAAGAAGGTTCCGAGGTCGCTGAATGGCTCAGCACAATCGGCGTCACGGGAGTCTTGTTGAAATATCGAGTTCCCATTCGTAAGGACCGACTAAAGCACGAACCCCCTTTGCAGGATGCACAACGAGCGATCGGCTTGTTGCGACATCGAGCCAGCGAGTTTGGGATCAAGCCCGACCACATCGGCATCATGGGATTTTCTGCCGGAGGTCACGTCGCTGCGTGTGCCAGTACGAACTTCGCCGCGCGAACTTACGAAGTTGTTGATGAGGCGGACAAACAAAGCTGCCGCCCCGACTTTTCGCTGTTGATCTATCCGGCCTATCTGACGCTCAAAGACGAAGGAGACAAGCTCGCACCGGAAGTTCCCGTTTCACCGAAGACTCCTCCCACGTTCTTGATGATGACTCAAGATGATGGCGTGCGCGTCGAGTCGGCACTGTTCTATTATCTCGCACTCAAGCAAGCGAAAGTCCCGGCGGAACTGCATTTGTACCCCAGCGGTGGTCACGGCTATGGCTTGAGGCTCGAAGGGCACACCGCCGCGACATGGCCCCAACGAGCCGAAGACTGGCTCCTCGCCGGTGGCTGGCTCACCAAGTAAGTCATCACCACCCGGCTCACCAAAAACCTGTCGCGAGCGATCAACAACATCACCGTCTCTGGAAGTTCTTTGCCACTCTTCGTGTACTTCACGCCTTTGCGGTGATACCTCCTCCCCAAAAACAAGTTCAGTTCGAGTCACTCAGAAACCGGAGCGCAATCATGAGCATTTGGCGTTGGGCAGATTTGATCGACTTTGTCCCGGAACACGCTCGCATCACGCTCGGCGAAGGGAACACGCCGCTGGTTCGCTCGCGAAGGATCGGAGCTTCAGTTGGCTTGAAGAACCTGTGGCTGAAGCTCGATTTCGCAAACCCGACTGCGTCGTACAAAGATCGCTTCGCAGCTGCGACGATCTCACACATGGTTGCCGCTGGGAAGAAGCGCTGCATCGCCACGTCAAGCGGCAATACCGGAGCGTCGCTGGCTGCGTACTGTGCGGTTGCCGGAATCGAATGTCTCGTCGCAATCGTCGAAGGGGCACCGCTCGGCAAGTTGCAGCAGATGCTCTGCTATGGAGCGAAGCTGTATCGTGTTCGCGGCTTCGGTTCGGACGCTGGAATCAGTAACGCTGTGTTTGAGCAAATCATGCGTTGGGGCAGCGAGCCGGATGCCGCCGTTCAAGTCAGTTCGTACAAGTACTCCGCACCGGGTATGACCGGCGTTGAAACCGTCAGCTTTGAACTCGCCGAGCAAGCCGAGTCCCCGATTGATCATCTCTTTTGTCCGGCTGGTGGAGGTGGGCTCGCTGTTGCCGCCGCACGGGGGTTTCGCAAGTTAGTCGACTTCGGGCATCTTTCAAAAAGCCCGGCAGTTGAAGTTGTACAGCCCGAGGGAAACGACACGATCGCATCCCCCTTGCGCGATGGTTCGTTAAAAGCACGTGAGGTCACTAGCACGACAAAGATCAGTGGACTGCAAGTCCCGACCGTTAACGACGGCCACTGGGTTGTCACTGAATGTCGAGCGAGTGGCGGGAGTGGGCACGTCGTTACGGATGAAGAAGTGTGGGAAACGCAAACAAGACTCGCTCGCGAAGAAGGAATTTTCACCGAACCCGCCGGCGCAGTCGCGCTCGCCGGTGGCTTGCGAGCCGCTCGCGAACAGCGCGTTAATCCAGAAGCCAACATCATCTGTATGGTCACCGGATCCGGCTTCAAAGACCCACATTCCGTTGAGCAAATGGTGGAAGCCACCGGCGGAGCGCCACTCATCAGCTTCGATGACTTTGCGCGACTCAATTGCTGATAGGCGATCGATCATCAGAAACGTTACCGGAAGTCTCGCTGGCACGATTCACGGCATCCGCTGTAAAAGGCCGCTGCGTGAGTTTGCATGGTGATAGTCGATCGGATCGCGGCATGACGGGTGACTTGTTGAATCCCACTCCACCAATTCCGCTTCAAGAACGACCATTGTGGGTCACCTGGTTCGCGCATCCTTTCGCAAACTGGTTCTGGTTTTACTTTGGATTCGTCGCCGCACTCTCGGGCTCCAACATGGGTTACCCCAGCTTGGGACCGATCGTGATGTTTGGCTGGCTGACCGGGCACTTGGTCAACTCGCGACATCCGTGGGGTGAATTGAAGCTCTTTGTGGCTTCTCTGATACTCGGCTACTTCGGCGATGGACTCATCACTTGGCTAGGCGTGCTGAGGTTTCGCGAAACGACCCCGTGGACTTGGATGGTCCCGTTTTGGATGGCCATGATGTGGCCAAACTTCGCCGCGACACTCAACAGCTCGATGAAATGGCTGCGAGGACGATACATGACGGGCGCGATTTTGGGAGCAATCAGCGGCCCGTTCTCGTACTACGGCGGCGTCAAATGGGGAGCTGTCAAGTTCGGCATCGAATACGACTTCTGGCCTGCGATGACGATCATTGGCTTCGAGTGGCTCTTCGCGATGCCCGCTCTGCTGTGGCTCTCAGCACGCTGGGTTCCCCAAGAAGCGTGAATCAACCGGCGGACGGGCACTCTTGATCGTCACTGACGCAAGTACGTAGCCGTCATCGCTCCGGTCTGAAAAGTTCTCGTGGGGCACGCCATTGATTCACTCCACTCCGCGTGACGGGCCGATTGTAGAACAACGACAAACGAAGCACTCGGCTCGTCACGCGGAGCGATGACGGCTACCTAAAGCCAAACTACTTCGGATCAACGCGCACGCCAAGCTTCTTCATCTCTTCGACCTGAGCCTTCGCCGTATCGCTCAACGGATTCTCGGTCAGGTACAGCTTCCAGTACGGTGCAAATCGTTGTTGTCCAGCAACGTCCGCTTTCGCAGCCGCGAGCAACGGAGCGAGATCAGCAATCTGGTTACCGCTGATGAACGTGAATCGCAACTCGGTGTAACCTGCCAACGGGGACAAGTCTTTGATCTTGTTGTTGCGTAGATCGAGATTGTTAATCCACTTCAAACCTTTGAGCGGCGCGATGTCTTCGATCTGGTTGTGGCCAAGATAGAGCGAGGCCAACTTTTCTAATCCGGCGAGCGGTGCGACGGACGCGATCTTGTTCTTAGTTAGATACAGCGACGCCAGCTTCTTCAGTCCGGCAAGCGCTTCAACCTTTTCAATCTGGTTCTCTTCGAGTTGCAGGTATTGCAGCTTTTCCAACTTCGCGAGCGGCCCAACATCAGCGATTTGGTTTTTCGACAGATCGAGCGATTGCAGATTGCTCAAGCCTGCCAGCGGCGCGACGTTCACGATCTTGTTGCCAGAAAGATTGATCAGCGCCAAGTTCGGACACTTCTCCAAGCCTGTGAGATCCACGATCTCCTTCTTCTTCGCCTCGAGGAAATAGACGTTCTTGAGGTCTTCTTCCTTCAGTGGCTCTTCCGCTTTCTTTTTCAATTCGGCCTTGATCGCCGTTTCCAAATTCTTATCAGGCACCAGCGGCTTGTCCTGAGCCGAAGCAGTCGCTCCCGACAAAGTCAGCAGGCTAAAAGTACCAACACAAAACCACGCCAGAATGTCTCGTCTCGTTCGCATGAGTGTCCCTCGACGTCAAAAAATCGTCAGGTGTGTCCCGTAAAATCCGAAGGTTGGAAAGTGTAATCACGACTTCGGATCAACAATAGCGACTGCGATTTCTCATGATGAATCTGGAACCGAACGGGGAGTGCATCAGCACTTCTGAATTCCTTGCTCTCATCCCCGCGAATTCGGTAGTTGCCTTCGTTTCGGCAAGAACTGCCGAACTGTGCAAACATTCGTGACTTCGTATGGGCGCTCATTCTGTGAACTCATACAAACCCGCACCTCAATCGAGCTGCGTATGGTCGCAGAATGCGAAAAGCGATGGCGCTCTTAAGAGCGGCTTCGCTGTGGGCTCAGGGATCGAGTACCACAACATTTCAATTCATGGATGAACGTAATGAAGCTCACGGACTGGCTCGCTTCGTGGTGGTCTCGCGGAAGAAAAACTCGTCGCCAAGCTCGGTGTCCTTCAGCTTGGTACGGCTCTGCCAGTGTCATCAAGTCAGCAATCGAGTGTGAATTGCTGGAGGATCGAAGTCTTCCGGCGGCGATCATCGGACTCGGGACAACGAGTCCGGACAACCTCATCAACATTGGCGGTGCGTTGTTGTTCAATACGAACGATGGAGCACACGGGAACGAGTTGTGGAAGACAGATGGGACCGCCGCTGGAACAAGCCTGGTCAAAGACATTCAGGTTGGTTCGGCGGACGGTGTCGTGTCAGGTTTGCGGACGTCGGTAGCTATTGGGACGAGTTTGTTCTTTGTCGCCAATGACGGTGTCAAAGGGGTCGAGTTATGGAAGTCCGATGGAACCGCTGCCGGGACTGTGCTTGTTGCCGATATAAATCCCGGTGCCAACGGGTCGTCACCTCAGCAGTTAGTCAACGTGAATGGGACTTTGTTTTTCACTGCCGACAACGGCGTTAAAGGTCGTGAGCTGTGGAAGTCTGACGGGACGGCCGCCGGGACGTTGATGGTGAAAGACATTTCGACAGGAGCCGCAAGCTCCGATCCGGCGGAACTGATCAACGTTGCGGGAGTCTTGTTCTTCACCGCGACCGATGGAACGAAAGGCCGAGAGTTATGGAAATCGGACGGCACGGCAACTGGAACAGTACTCGTCAAAGACATTCGGTCAGGCAGTTCTGACTCGGCCCCGCAATTCTTGACGAACGTGAATGGGAAGTTGTTCTTCTCGGCTGCTGACGCCGCAGCGGGACGCGAGTTGTGGAAGTCGGACGGAACAACCGCAGGAACGGTCCTCGTCAAAGACATTCGCTCCGGTCCCTCAGACAGTGCGCCGCAACAATTGGCAAACGCGAATGGCGTCCTGTACTTCTCGGCCAACGAGACGACCAATGGTCGCGAATTGTGGAAGTCCGACGGAACGAAAACGGGCACCGTGTTGGTCAAGAACATCAGCGTCGGGACAGCCAGCTCGAATCCGGCCGACATGACGTTCGTTGGTTCCAAGATCTACTTCTCAGCCACCGACGGCGTGAACGGTCGCGAGTTGTGGAAGACCGACGGGACCGCTGCGGGGACAACGCTCGTCAAAGACATTTTGGTTGGTACGAGTCCGTCGAATCCAACAAGCTTCGTCAGCCTCAACGGACGGCTATGGTTCACCGCTCAAGAATCAACACACGGACGCGAGTTGTGGGTCAGCGACGGATCGGCCGCGAACACGCAATGGGTGCAAGACTTGTCGGTCGGCAGCGGTTCATCCGAGCCGCGCGAATTGACGAGCGTCGGAACCAGCGGGACGTTGATGTTTTCCGCCGATGGTGGAACCGGACGAAAACTCTGGAGTATGGACACGACTCAAGTACCGACGGCGTTCGGCCAGTCAGCGGTTTCGCTGGCGAAGACAAGTGGCTCGCAAGCCGCCTCGCAATTTGAGACGAACAGTGGCAGCGCACCGATTGCGTTCAACGTGTTTCGCACGGGTGACCTTCGCGAAGCGAGTCGAGTTGACTTCGCAGTAACAGCCAGCGGAGCGAATGCGGCCAGCGCCAGCGATTTCGGCGGCGCGTGGCCTAGCGGCACGATCAATTTCGCGCCGGGTGAGTCGCAAACAACTCTGTCGATCAACATGAGTGGCGACAGCGATGTCGAAACGGACGAAAGATTCGTCGTGACGCTTTCAAATCCTGTTGGATCGAGCTTGGTCAGTTCGATTTTGGGGACGGTCGCTTCAGCAACCGGAACGATACTCAACGACGACACTGCGTTGTCTATCGCCCCGTTGAGCGCCTCAAAGGCCGAGGGGAACAGCGGCTACACGCCGTTCACGTTCACGGTGACTCGCACCGGCAACACGAGCGGCGCATCGAGCGCGAACTACACGGTCCGCGGCAGCGGTGCGAATCCGGCCGCCTCAGCCGACTTCGGCGGCACACTACCCAGCGGCTCCGTCAACTTCGCTGCTGGCGAAACGTCGAAGACGATCACCATCAACGTGGCTGGTAACAAAGCGGTCGAACCGGATGATGAATTCACGGTGACGCTCTCAGGACCAACCGGTGCGACGCTCGGCACGGCATCGGCCATCGGCACGATCTTGAATGATGACTCCTCTTTTGCGATCGCCGACGTGAGCCAGCTCGAAGGCAACTCCGGCAGCACGCCGATCACGTTCACAGTCACTCGCGACGGAGTCATCAATCAAACCGGCTCAGTGCAAGTGCGAGTCGACCTCAGAACCGGAGCCGGTAAGGCCGATGCGACTGATTTCATCACAGTTCCGCCAACCACCACTCTTTCGTTCGCTGCAAGAGAGACATTCAAGACGTTCACAATCAATGTGGCTGGTGACAACAAGTACGAGCCGGACGAGGAATTTGCCGTCTCGATGATCAACCCCATCAATGGAACACTGAAAACCTCAGTCGCCACAGGAACGATCCTCAACGACGACCAGCCGCCGACTCTGTCGATCGCAGCATCGAACGCCTCACGCAACGAAGGGAACAGTGGTCAGACAGCGTTCGATTTCACGATCACTCGGACTGGCGACCCGAGCGGTACGGCGAGTGTCACATATGTCGTCACGGGGAACGGTGACAATCCTGCGGACGCATCTGACTTCGGCGGAACGTTGCCGAATGGCACGGTCAACTTCGCTGCAGGCGAGACATCGAGAACGCTCACGATCAACGTGACTGGCGACATGGTCATTGAACCCGATGAAAGCTTCATCGTGACTTTGTCGAGCGCAACGGGAGCGAGCTTAGGGACATCGACCGCGACGGGAACAATCCTCAACGATGACTCGTCGTTGTCGATCACCGCGAACAATGCGACTCAACCAGAAGGAGACAGCGGCAACACACCGTTCACTTTCACGGTGACTCGCTCGGGGGATCTCCGCAACGCGGTCAGCACGTATTTCACCGTTACGGGAAGCGGTTACAACGACGACTACGATGCGGATGCGACCGACTTCGGCGGCACTTGGCCAAGTGGCACAATCAACTTTGCGGAGGACGAATCGTCGAAAACGATCACGATCAATGTCACGGGTGACACAACTGAAGAGAACGACCAAAGCTTTACGGTCACGCTCTCCAACCCATCGGCAGGGAGCCTGGGGACTGTGGCTGCCTCAGCCACGATTCTTAGCGACGATTCGAGTATCCGTATTTCCTGGAATTATTCCTATTTGGTCGAAGGAAATAGCGGTGCGATTTCGTTGAGTTACTGGCTCTATCGCGACTGGCCATACCGCACAACTATCGCAGTCAATTACACGATCACGGGCAGCGGCCTGCATCCTGCGGATGGAGGCGACTTCGGAGGGACACTGCCATCGGGCCAGATCACTTTCGCGCCGGGAGAGAGCAGCAAAAATCTCATCGTGAGCGTGAGCAGTGACACTCTGGCCGAGTTCGATGAAAGTTTCACAGCCACCTTCTCCACCTCTACGGGAAGGGCGTTAGAGGCAGCTACGACCACAATCCTTGACGATGACCTTACAGGTTCCAGTCCGTGGGTTGTGGATACGTTGACCGATGAAGTCGATGGCGATGTCACACCCGGGCATGTCTCGTTGCGTGAAGCAATCACGCGATCCAATTATTTTCCGGACAAACAGACAATCACATTTGCCCCATCGCTAACCGCGAATGGACCAGCGACGATCACATTAATCAATGGTGTGCTCAATATCTCCGATGTGGACATTCTGGGACCAACCGAGTCAGGGCTGACGATTAGCGGAAATCATCAGTCGTCGATTCTGTTCATCAGCGGCAGCAATTCGACGATCAGCAATCTCACATTCGAGGATGGTAAGGGGCAGTCGGGGTATGGCGGAGCGATTCTTAATGCTGGACGAACGACGTTGGTCGATTGCACGTTTGTGGGTAATGAGACACAAGGCCGCGGTGGTGCGATCTTGAACTCGGGGGATTTGACGCTCGTCAATTCAACACTGAGCGGGAACCGAGCCGACTTTGGTGGTGCCATATTCAATTCACCAAACGCCAGCTTGAAACTCCAGCAATCCACAATCACCGGTAACGTTTCAAACATCGGCGGTGGCATCAACAATGATAGTAATTATGCCTTTGGCAGTCGCAAAGTTTATGGCAACGATGGTTTTTCGGACTGGCAGGGCTACTACATCTGGGAGTTCGGTTCAGTCAGCGTGTCGAACAGCATTGTCGCTGGCAATTCTTCGGTCAGTGATCCGTCGCAAAGCGACTTTGGTGGAGCCACGGATCACATCTCGACAACGAACAGCCTGATTGGTGACTGGCAGACTTCGCCCGACTTCGATGTCGCGACAGTGTTGGATCCGGTACTAGCGGACAACGGAGGGCCGACGAAAACTCATGCTCTGATCGCAGGAAGTCCGGCGATCAATGCGGGGGCGCTCGGTTTGATACCGGCGGACTCAATGGACTTGGATGGAAACGGGAATCGGACGGAGCCGATGCCGTTTGATCAACGCGGGGCTAGCTTCGCGCGGGTTTTGGATGGGTTGCCGGATCTCGGCGCCGTGGAGTTTGATCCGAGTCAGCCGACGGTCAATGTTTCGATCTCCTCAGCGGCGGTGACGGAGGATGGTTCGGAGAACTTGGTCTTCACGTTCACACGTAATCTCACCAATGGGCCGCTGACGGTTAAATTTGGTGTGAGCGGTTCGGCGACGATGGGTGCCGATGCTTCCCTGAGCGGGATGGCGCTAGCCTCCGGTCAAATCACATCACCGGCGGCTAACGCCGTACCGCTCACGAATTTGGCCACGTTTGCGGATGGAGCGAGCACCGCGACTATAACAGTCGATCCGACTCCGGACTTGGTCAACCAAGCGGATGAGTCGATCGTGCTGACGCTACTGCACGACCGCAGATACTCGCTGGGGCGAGTGGTTTCGGCCACAGGCTTCATCGTGAATGACGATTTGGCACCGATTCCGACAACTCCAGAACTCATCGACATCGGAGTCGGAGCGGCCAGTCCGGACAGTTTTGTCAGCGTGAATGGTTCGGTCTATTTCTTCGCGGATGATGGCACGCATGGTCGCGAACTGTGGAAGAGCGACGGGACGACGGTTGGGACTCTGTTGGTCAAAGACGTTCAACCGGGTTCAGCAGGAAGTGCCGTGAGCGGTTTGACTCGTTCACTGGCGACGATGGGCAACACGGTCTTCTTCGTAGCCAACGACGGCGTCAGCGGAGCCGAGTTATGGAAGAGCGATGGAACGGGTGCAGGCACGTTGCTCGTGAGCGATCTCAACAAGGGATCGAACGGCTCATCGCCACAACAACTGACGGTCGTCAACAACACGTTGTTCTTCACAGCCGACGATGGAGTACATGGTCGCGAGTTGTGGCAGACAGACGGGACGACGGCGGGGACCGTGCTCGTTTCAGACATCGCAACGGCGACCGGTGTTGGTTCTGATCCAACGGAGTTGCTCGCGATCCGGAGCACGTTGTTCTTCACGGCGAGCAACAGCACGAACGGTCGAGAATTGTGGAAAGCGAACCTCACAAATTCTGGACGCAGCGCGACGTCACCCACGATTGTCAAAGACATTCGCAGCGGCAATTTGGATTCCGCTCCGCAGTCACTGACGAACGTCAACGGGCGTTTGTTTTTCACGGCGACCGATGGCGTGAAAGGTCGCGAGCTGTGGACCTCGGACGGAACCTCCGCAGGAACAGCGCTCGTCAAAGACATCCGAGCGGGGAGCAGCGACTCCGCTCCGCTGCAATTGGCTGCGATCAACGGCCAATTGTGGTTCAGTGCCAACGACGGCACGAACGGTCGCGAACTCTGGAAGTCCGATGGCACAAGCATCGGGACCGTACTGGTGAAGAACTTGAACGCCGGAACCGGCTCATCGAACCCAGCGGACATCACGCAAGTCGGCAACTCAATCTTTCTTACAGCCAATGATGGTGGATCGGGGCGCGAACTGTGGAAGACCGACGGCACTGCCGCCGGAACCGCGATGGTCACAGACATCTTTGCGGGTGTCGATCACGCGAACCCACAAAGCCTCGTCAGCCTCAACGGTCGCCTATGGTTTACGGCGACCGAAGGTGCTCACGGTCGCGAGCTCTGGACCAGCGATGGGACGGCTGCCAACACCAGCATGGTGAGCGATCTGGTTCCAGGTCTGAGTGATTCCAGTCCGAACCTGCTGACAACCGCCGCTCCGAACAACCGCTTGTTCTTTGTCGCCAACGATGCCAGTCAGGGCCTCGAACTCTTTGTGCAGAACACACCTGCCGCATCAATTGCTGCGGGCAACTCAATGCTGTCGGTGGCTGCGGTCAGCACTTCTCGACCAGAAGGAACCAACGGCCGCTCGCCTTTCACGTTCTTGCTCACACGACAAGGAGACACAAGCAGTCCTGCGAGCGTCTCGTATGCGATCACTGGCAACGGTATGAACGCGGCTAACGCCGATGACTTCGGCGGTTCATGGCCCACCGGAACGGTCACTTTCGCCGTCGGCGAAACGACGAAGGTGCTCGCAATCAACGTCAGTGGCGACTCGACCGTTGAACCGGACGAAGGTTTTCTACTGACTCTGTCCAATCCCACCGGCGCGAACTTGGGAATGTCCACCGCAGCGGGCTTGATTCTCAACGACGATACCACGGTCTCGATCACCGCGACGAATGCGTCGCTTCCCGAGGGCGACTACGACAGCACACCTTTCACATTCACAGTGACTCGTACCGGCAATCTGGACTCAGCCAGCAGCGTGCAATTCGTGATCAATGGGACTGGAGTAAATCCAACCACAAAAAGCGATTTGGGACTCGCCTTGAATCCTGGTGTGATCCGTTTCGCGCCGGGCGAAACCTCGCAAACGCTGACGATCAACGTGCGAGGAGACAACACCGTCGAAGCCGATGAAACCTTTTCAGTCTCGCTGTTGAATCCAACTGATGCGTACTTGGGATCATCCACCGCGACCGGAACGATTCTGAACGACGACACCGGATTGTCGATCGCCGCGACTGACGCCACTAAACCGGAAGGGAACAGCGGCAACACACCTTTCACATTCACGGTCACTCGCACGGGCAACACCAGCGGGACGAGCAGCGTTGATTTCTCTGTGCCGGGACAAAGCCGATACGACGATGAATTCTACGTCGATACTGATGCGACTGATTTTGGTGGCTCGTTACCCAGCGGCACTCTCAGTTTTGCTGCGGGCGAAACTTCAATAACGATCACGATCAACGTCAGCGGCGACGCGTTCGCTGAACCGAATGAAAACTTCCGAGTGACGTTGTTGAATTCCGTGGGAGCAAACATCCTGAATAGCGACACATTCGGAACGATTCTCAACGAGGACACTTCGCTGTTGATCGACGCCGCGAGTGCCAACAAGCCTGAAGGAAACAGTGACACAACACCATTCACCTTCACGATCAGTCGCACGGGAGTCAGCACCGGCACATCGAGCGTGGATTTCGCCGTACAAGGGAGTGGCACAAACGCGGCAAACGCACTCGATTTCGGTGGCACTTTGCCGAGCGGCACCGTCACATTCGCGGCAGGAGAAACGTACAAGACAATCACGATCAACGTCAGCGGCGACACCACATTTGAGCCAGAAGAAACCTTCACCGTCACGCTGTCACACAATGTCGGAGCAACTCTCGATTTGCCGACCGCAACGGGGACGATTCAAGACGACGACGAGATTCTCACAGTCGACACGCTCGTCGATGAAAGCGATGGCAATTTCTCCCCCGGAGACTTCTCGCTCAGTGAAGCGATCGAACAAGCGAATGCCAAGTCCGGCATTCAGACGATCGTGTTCGCCCCTTCGCTCACCGCCAACGGTCCCGCCACGATCACACTCAATGGAAAGGAGTTGTTGATCACCTCCGACCTCAACATCATCGGCCCCGGAGCTGACAAGCTGACGATCAACGCCAATCAACGTTCGCGGGTATTAGAGGTGAGCGACAACTCCTACTACGTCGCGAAAGTTGTCTCGATCAGTGGGATGACGCTAACAGGTGCGAAATCAAGTGGCGTGTACCGAGAAGGAGGAGGAATCTTCAACAGCGAATTACTGAAAATCACAGATAGCGTCATCACCGGCAATGTGGCGGAAAGCGGCGGCGGTGGCATTTACAGTAGAGGAACTCTCAATATTGAACGCTGCGTCATTTCAAATAACACCGCACCACATGAAGGGGGAGGCATTTTTAGCGCAGGTCTGCTAACGATCAGCGATAGCACTGTCAGTGGCAATTCGATTTGCGGAGGTATCGAATTTGGGGGAGTGGCGACGATCAACCGCTGCACGTTCACGGGCAATTCCAGCAACAGCTCTGGCGGCGCGATCTCATCGAGAGGAACACTGACCGTGACTCAAAGTACGTTGAGCGGGAACACGGCGGGTAGGCAAGGGGGCGGCCTCTTCAGTTACGGGCAATCAACGATCACTCAATCCACGATCACCGGCAATACCAGCTCGAATGGCGGCGGCATTTCTCAGTATGACAATCGTAATGGCCATTTCGTGATGCTTTCGAATTCGGTCGTCGCCGGAAACACATCGTTGGATGGAATGCCCAACGATATTGCGGGACGACTAGATCAAGATGCAACGATCTCTACTCCCTCGCATTACAACATCATCGGCGATCCGCGATCGGCTGGTGGCCTGACGAATGGGGTGAATGGCAACATCGTCGGAGCAGTCAGTTCTTCTGGCGAGCGTGTGGCACTTGATGTCACATCAATTTTGGACACGGCTCTGGCCAACAACGGCGGGCCGACGAAGACTCATGCGTTGGTCGTCGGAGGATTGGCGGTCGATGCGGGCGACAACGACTCGATTGGAGGGGCGGCCTTTGATCAACGCGGAACTGGTTTCCCGCGCATCGTCGGCGCTCGAGTTGATATCGGCGCAGTGGAAGTTGGGTTAACCCCATTTTCCGCACCCTTGTAAAATAGCATAGAGAACAGACTGGCGCTATCCGCCAGCGGTCGCTAAACATCGCGTATGGACGGGACTTGGTATGGAAAACACACCGACGTCGAAGGCGCGGCGATGGGGAGCCTCGCGGTGATTGCGCCGTTGCTGAAACGCATGGGCGTGGCGGCGATCATTGACCAGCATCTGCCGGTGGAGCCGCAGGCGGAGTTTCCGCACGGGAAGATTCTGAGTTTGCTGGTGGCCGCTCGGGCGTATTCAGCGGTGGCGCTGAGCAACATTCCGGAATGGGCCGCTCGGACGGCGGCCGACATTTTGTTTCAGA
>JAPLNX010000382.1 GCA_026400935.1 Planctomycetia bacterium
ACGCCGAAGACAATTGCGCGGTCGCCACCTTCGTCGGTCGAAATGTCATCATCCAAGTCCCAGCCGTTAGAGAGGTCTCGATCATATTCAAAAGCGGTGATGCAGTTATCCCGATCGAGCGCATCAACCATGTTGACCGCGAACTGTGCCATCTGACGGCGCACGTTTTGATTCCCTGCGTTTGGATAGGCAGTGTTGCCACTACCAGTCGTTTGAGATGTCACATTCATCGTGTTGTCACCACCGCAGAACGTGTAAAGCAGCACGTAGATATCACGCGCCATTTGCTGGCGATCGCGACGAGCCCAGTATTCTTTTTGCTCTTCTGTCGTCGGCGGATAAGCCGGCAAGTTGTAAACCGGCTGGAACGGCCCATTGGCTGTCGCCACCGTTGTGTTTGGCAAGGGGTTCGCCGAATCAACGACTGAGTGTGGCGTCAACGCTCGGTATTGCAGCGGGCTGGTGTAGTCGTTCCCTTGAACTCCTTGACGTCGTTCGACATCCAGGAACTCGTTGATGCTCAGCCGAGTCGGACGGCGGATTTCTTTCGTGTCGCCGTATTCGGCAGAAAGTAACCGACGCAGTTGCGGACGAAACGGGTCTTGTGGGCCAAATGCGTTTTCCGGGCGATAGTTGGGCGAGGTGAGATCGAACACCTGCGGCTGATTGTTGGACGTCGGGTTGAACTGCGGGGGAAACTCCAGGTTTCCATCGCCATCGAAATCGACGTTGTATTCCCAAGCACGATCATCATCCGAGCCTGGCCAACCAATTTCGCCGGTGTCATCCGCGACGCCATCGCCATTGTCATCGACGTTAGCTCTTCCTGGTTGCGAATCAGCTCCCAAACCGCCAATCAGACGAGGTATTCCTGGTGCTTTAATATCCCAACTTTCCGTAGTGAATCGTTGGCTGATCTCAAACTGATAGGTTGCCGTCGCGCTTCCTTGAAGATTCCCCGGCAACAACTTGCTGAGTCGTGACTCAATCCCGGCCCTCGTTCGATCACCGTTCCCCATCTGCAACCAAAGCGACTCGAGGGTTTCCAGTGGTTCATCGTAGGGACGCTGCGAATACTTCGGCTCCAACGTGGTTTCCAACTCGTCATGCACGAGGTGCTCATTCGCTCCCAAACCGGCGTTCTGATTTTTGTAGTTCGCTCCGATGAGCGTATTCAGCATCGGATTAGTCGCGAGACCCGTGTAGTACCAATTGGCATTGGCATAAAGCGTGTTGGGATCAGCCCCAACTCCCGCTCCGTCGTAACCGAGAAAGCGAATCGGATTTCCGGTCAGGCCACCATCGACCATCCGTAGGAATTTGAAGTTACCGCCATTTCCCCAAAAGCGACCGCGGCCTTGCAGCAATAACGGATGCACGAACGGTTGAGTTTGGCCGACCGCCGAAAGTCCCAGCCAGCTTTCACGGCCTTCGTTTTCATCGCGGTTGTCGTCGCCACCCTTCTTGTTGGCTTCGTCGGCATAGGTGTAGCCAGCAAACGGAAACAGGTCGCTCTTTGATACGTTGACGCCGATCGCACCCGCCGCAGCGCTCGGGTCATTTAAGACGTTCCACAGACGGTTGGCTTCACCATGTCGGCCTGCGGTGATCTTGTTGGGAGTTGCGTACTCCACTCGGCCAGTCAGCATCCACCAAAACTCCATGTTGGCCAACTCACGTTGGTTCGCGACGGGATGCCCGAAGTAAGTCGCGTGATCGGTCAGGCTGGTGAGTGCCACATCCACACCAGGACCAACGACGGCTCCCGGAGTCGCGTCCAAGGCGTGTAGTGGGTTCACTTCATTCGGGCCAAGGCCCATCGCCGACCGACTAATGTCGCTCGTGGTTCCGAAGTTCACTGTTGGGTTCGTCTTGGTGATGTCCTCGCCCGACAGATTGCCGCTCGTGTTCAAGTTGATCAGCGAGTCGAGGTCATAAACCGTGAACGAAATCAACGGCACATAGGTCTTGCTGTCGGAGGGCCGAACGAGAACACCTAAGTCCAAGTCCAACCAAATCCCTTCGGGAGTTCCCGTGCCACCTTCGTCGTTATCGACGTCGTACTCGTAGGTGATGGCAGGAAAAATGCCTTTGTCGGCCAAGACCTGACTCCACACACCTTGCTTGCGTAGAACTGGCACAGCGGGAACTGTCCCTGGCAACGGCGGGACTTTGTTGAAAGGGAAACCGCGCTGACACGACAAGCCAGCGATGAGCGCCGCATCCGTTGCGTTGTAGTCATCTAAGAACCGGCGTTCGGGAGTAAGAGTCGTGTTCTGACGCCAAACGTAGAGGTGCTCCGGATGTGGTCGCAGCAATCGGCCTCGTCCCGAAAACGGAGCACTCGCCAGCACGCCCGCTTTGTGGGTTGCCCAAGTCGGGATTGGAACTCCGTCGTTATCACGCAGCAGTTCTGGGCGATGGAACGAGGGTTTCAGGACCAGCTTGCGATGAACGATGCCAGTTCCCGGATCCTTGTCCCAAACGAACATTTTCTGAGCGAGGAACATGTTGGCGATGTCGGGATAGGTGTAATCGACATCAGGAGCAGGCAGCAGCGCGAACGGACGTTGCCGCAAATCCGGCTGAGCGGCGGCGGAACCATTGGGCTCTAGCGGATTCAACAAGTAGTTGTTGGGCTGCGTGATGACATCGGTCTTGCTGTTGAAGTCTCCGGTTAAAGTGTTGATTGCTCCATCGCCGTTTTGGTCAACGACGAGTTCCATTGTGCCGTTAGCACCATTGATGTAGGTGAAGTTGCTCGCCGTGCCGGAGAACGGTTGCAGGTCTTTCCCAAGCATCGTCCCTAACAACGAGTGTTGATACACGACAACGCTATTGGGCTTGGCGATATCTGCTCCTTGAATCAACTGCTTGAGTGCGTCTTCAAAGATGGCGTCGATGTCGTCACTCGGACTGTCTATCCGCTTGGCCGCTTCGGCGAAGAATGTCGCGTTGGCTTGTTCTTGTGTGGCGAACGTGAAGAACAGCAGTCCCAGCAGCGACAACATGCCGAGCAGTGCCACGACAACCAACAACGTGCTCCCGCGTCGAGTGGATCGCACTCGTCGAGACAAGCGTTTGCCAGTCACCGACAAGCCTAGCGCCCGCCGAGTGGCTCGCCCCAAAAGTGGCCCACGACTCAGTCGCAGTGATTCAGAAAGTTTGGGATGACGTGTCATGATTAAGGACTCCAATGACTGGCTTGGCCCGCCAGATATTCCTCGCGCCCTTTAGCGGGCGAAGATTATTGTGTTTGCCTTTACTCCGTCGGAGTCAAGACGACTGATGGCTTAGAACTTGCTTATCCAAGAACAGCACTGAATTTTGATAGACGGGGACTCTGCCCGTCGTTTGGTAATTCGACGGGCATATGCGCCCGTGCGGACTTCCCACACCCCAACGCAACCTGCGGTTTAGTCGCAACGCGGCGTGACTCGAAAGCCCAGGGCGCTAGCCCTGGGGAAGCGTCGTCATACAAACAAGAAGGCCCAAGGGGCCGCGACTCGTCCTCAATCCCACACATAGCGTTCATCCCATACCAAGCCGTGACGTTCTAGAAACCGCCGATACTCCTCCTGAAACGTCACCGTGCGATGATGCTCTTCTTGATTGGCGATGTACGACTTCACGATTTCCATGTTGGACTGGCTGACCGAGAACGCGCCATAACCATTCTGCCAATAGAAGTCATGAAGGGCCGCTCCTTCCTCTTTGATGCGTCCCGAAGAGCCGGTTTTGATTTCCTCAACCAATTTCGCAATCGTGATCGTTCGGCTCAGATTGCAGAGGATATGAACGTGATCTTTGACAACTCCGACGATGAGTGACGGACAATCGATATTTTGCAGCGTACCCACAAGATATCCCGTCATTGTGCCACGAAGTTCCGGAGTGTTCAGAAAAGGTGTCCGATTTTTGGTGCTGAACACGACATGCAACAAGGCATTGGCCAAAGATTGCGGCATGAGGGTTGTTCTTTCGGTGGTTGGGTCACGGCCCGTTGGGCCTTATCGATTTCATAATTTCCGATTCCCAGGGCTTAGCGCCCTGGGCTGTCGAGTGAAGCTCCGTTGGAGCAAAGGAACGAACTCGCAGTTTCATCAACGTCAACATCTCCGCCAATTCCACCAACCCATTGGCTTCCTGGCGTTCCCGGCGTGTCAATTTCCCTGTTTGATCCTGGCGATCTAACAACTCTTGTAGCCTCGTTTGCAAACCGTGAGGCATCCGAAATGTCCGCCAATCTTTGGGTAAGTCCAGTTGAACCATGAGTGTTTTGGGCATTGTTTTTGTTCCTAATTTCTGACCACTCATCCCCACCAGCATTATCCCCAACCCCACCGAGACAAGCTCGGTGGGGTTGTTCAGATCAGCCTTACGGCACCGACGCGTTATCTCGCAACGAATGGACGATGGTGATTTGCCGCATCTGCTTGGTCTGAGGATGTTCGAATCGCACCGTGATGCGGATGGCTCGCAAGGGCCGCACGTTGTATTCACAAATCCAATCCGGCGCGAGATCGAGGTTGTTATTGCCATTGAAGTCTTCGCCAGGATTGAGCATTCCATCGCCGTTCAAGTCCTCATAGCCACGCACGACTTGTCCCGGTGTCGTTGGCCAACGCGGTTCGGCATACGGGTCAGCAGAAGCCGTCCCACTGCGGATGCAGCGATAACACAAGGTATTACCGAACGGTTCAAATGGTGGAAATGTCCTATCGCGTTGCAGATTGCCGTTCGTATCTTCCGTCGCAACGACAAACGTTTGATCGCCATTTCCGGCTGGGTCCGCTTCGTCACGACGAGTGTCCGGCCTTGAGTTCACTGCGACGTTGGCGGGAAATCCAAACAAGCCATCTTCACCCGCATCAAGCACCCCGTTGCCATTAATGTCTTCCACCGCAGGAAAGATCACATTGCCACTCGTACCATCAAAGTTCACAAGCGTCGCGTCATAAAATGTTCCCGGCGTCCAATACCGCTGGGCGGTCGGCGTGTTAGGAAAGGATGTTGAAGGCGTAGGAGGTCCAGATCCCTGAAACGGAACTGCGTTGGTTAATTGGGAAGTTGGATCGTATCGCAGTGGACGATACGGGGGTTGATCATCGAGGAGATTAATCTCTGCTGGATTGGGCGCGTAAGTGATTGTATTGAAGTTGCGATTGAAGTTTGGATGCCATGTATCCAAGGCATGTGGGACTGAAACGCCTAGCGGAGCTAACGGCGCGTAGCCCCCGTTTCGATTTCGAGAGGAGTGGAAATCACCCAAGATTCCGCCCGCGCTCAGTTCATGACCGACTGGCACGAACTGACCTAAGCGTTGATCCCAAACCTCAACTTGGAATTCATGGACGTGAGCCAACAGCAAATCGGTGCCGACTCGGCCACCGCCGCCGTATTGGTTGATCGTTCCATCGGGCGGATCGAGCTTGCCGTTGCCGTTGGTGTCCTCGCCGACATCCAACACACCGTTGCCATTGGTGTCTTCTCCTTCCGTCAACAGATTTGTTGGGCTTGAAACAACGTCACCATCCATGGGATTTATGCCAGGTGGGGGCCCGATATTTAGAACCTGCGGATAGAGGAACGCCGTATTCGAGGTTTCTTCGTGCGTAAATCGGCCAAAAAACCGAACGGCATTGGCCGGAGGTGCCGCTTGATTGGTGCCAAATTCACGAGAGAGTCCATTTTGGTTCGCAATAGCCGCAGCGAGGCTCGGGCCAGCGATTTCGTGATTGTGCCCAAAGCGGTTCCACGTCTGTCCCAGCGAGTAGACATAGGGATGTGGTGAGTGAGGCAAGACTGATTGATCGTTTGAGAGCATGTCGATCCCGTTGAATCGAGCATTCAGTCCACCGGCCGGAGACCCGAGGAACGTCCACAAAGAGGTGGGCATGCGATGGGCTGAGTAGTCAAACTCGTTCCACAAGTTACCCGCGTAAGCAGGAAGCGTTGTGCTGGTGTTGAAGTAATCCAGTCCCGCTTGCGTCGATGGCTGTGCCGCTCTTTGAGGATCGAGGTTGCTTCCCGCTGCTTGCATCGGCTTACGAATCAGCATGGCTCGACGATACAGCTTTCGGCCACGCATGAAGTAGCACACCTCGGCAGCCTCAGAGGCACCGGCACCGTTGGGGATGATGTTTTGATCGTCCCGATCGGGTTGATTCGGGTTCGCCAGAAACGTTCCAGACAGAGCAGCGGCGCTGCCGTAGTACGGCGTTTCATCCGAGTTACGAATGCTGACCGTCGATTGGATCGTCCATTGCAACAAGTCGTCGGTGTGGTCAGTGGGAGTGAGGTTGTATCCGTTGTTGTTGTTGGAGATGTAGAAGTAACCTCGCCGAGGCCCAAATGGAGTGCCGGGGTTGGCGGCCAATTCTCCGGGGAAGAACGCACTCACGTTGCGCATCGTTCGCTTGTCGAGGTCCGCTCGCAGCACAGTCGCGAACGTGCGGACGTTTTGGTCGTTGTCCGCCATGATTCGTTGTCGGCTGACGCTGCCGCTGGCGAGCTGAAACATTTCGCCAAACATGACCATCATCAACAACACCAACGTCACCGAGACAAGCATCTCGACCAGCGTAAAGCCGTCGTGTGACGACTGTCGCTGAGATCGAAGCTGTCGCTGTGCTTGAATTCGAGTGGTCTGATTCCGGTTCATGATTTGGCCTTTGCGGCGCGAGATCGCATATCAGTCTTCAATTCAAACGCCCCCCACCGAGACAAGCTCGGTGATATCTACACAATTCGGCGAAGCCGAAGAATTACGTAGCCGTCATCGCTCCGCGTGACGAGCCGGTCGCTCCTAACAGGCAACGATATTCACCAGAACTGAAGCTGTTTGAAGCGTCCGGCTCATCACGCGGAGCGTGATGGCTACGTAGTTGTGTAGAGACCTATGAGACAAGCTCGGTGGGGCAATAGTCATCACGGCACCTTGATTTCGAGTGGGAAGACGTTGGCCACATTGGAATGCAGGATCGCGCCGCCACGCGTTATCACACCATCACCATTGCTGTCTTCAAACGGATCAAGAGTTTGGTTGTTATTGAGGTCTTCGGTGTTATTCGCCTTGATCGACTCATCGAGCACCACATCGACCCAATCTTCATTCGAGCCTGCGCCCACTCCGAACAGTTTGTTTTGGATCGCTCGGACGCGATACCACAAACCGTTCTTCGTGTCGTAGATGTAGCCGCCTCGTCGAGGATTCGGTCGCTCATCGTCGGCCGCCGAACTCGGACACTTCAACGTCACGATCCCGTTGGGAACGTCATCGGAGCCAGGATAGCCCAACTCGCCAGGATCGTTCGCTCCGTTGATGCCGTTGTCGTCTCCAGCACCGCCGGGAACTCCATTTGGCCCCATGTCCCACATCCGAAAATCACCTTGAAAGACTCGTTCGTGATTCGGGTCGAAATTCCGTTTGAAAAAGACAACCACATCAATGCTCGCCGCACCACCCGCTCGCTTACGCACTGACAACATTGAGCTATAGACCTGATCGGCCACCTCGATCCGGACTTTGCCGATGTTGGGTGTCGCCCCCGTGCTGGGAGAAACCTCAAATCGTGTTGGCAGCGGAGAGGCCCACGAGACCGATTGACCAGTCGGAGCGGCAGCCAGTGGCCGCGTTTCACTGTGAGTTCCGTCAATGTCAAAGATCACCACACGATAAATGCTTCCGGTCGCAATCCCGGTCGCTGTGACCAATGACAAATCAGCATCACCGTCGAGCGTGACGCTGGTAATGCTCGTTGTCGGCCCCCCCACTTCGTACTGTCCTTCGGTGACCAGCTTCCAATTATCCGGCTGCACCATGAGCTGTGCCGCGCGAATTTTCGCGGCAATCAAAGCTGAGGCTGTCGTCGGATAAGGAATCGCAAACAACGACGCACCGGTATAGCGCCTTGGCGGATCCCAGTTCACCGACGCCGGAACCGTATTACCGAACCAGTCGCGGGGGGAAGGAGTCGAGCCGAGCGGGAACGGTGGGATCACCGGATACCAGGGCAACGGAATCGCTGGGTTGGCTTGGTCGTAGTTAAATCCTTGCCAACCAATAGGGTCCACGAGATATGTCTGGCCTCGAAACGTCGCTTGCGCAGGAGGTCCAGGGGGCACGATACTTATGGCGCTGTTGTATGGAGTCGAGTCGGTCACACCAGCCGCAGCACCAGGAAAAGGAAAGACGCCATCCGGGTTATGCACAAGCTGCGGATCAACATCAATGAGCGATTCGATCGTGAATCGCGAAACGGTCGTGTTGGTTTGCTTGTTCGCCTCCAGTGTCCGCAACGCTGCGATTGGAAACAATGTCGCCACTTGCATGACGCCGATGCTCATAATCAACAGCGACATCAACACTTCAGTCAGCGTCGTACCAGCCCGGAGGATGGGCACTCCTGCCCGTCTGCTTTCGCAGCGAAACCCCGCACGACAGCAAACCCCACGGAGATTGCCTCGTTGGTCATTAGGCTTTTGCACCGAGACAAGTTCGGTGGTGGTTGTGCCATGTTGCGCCGTTCGCGATCTGATGACGGGCAAGAGTGCCCATCCTCCGCGCTGCGTTGCAAATATGTTGTCGTCACATTGTCGAATTCGGTTCGTTTTCATTGGCCTTGCGCCTCACCTTGAGTCGCGAACAGGAACGGGTTATCGGCGTAGCCATCGCTGCCTGTCGTCCCCGAAACGTTGTTGAACAAGTCCGCCGTATTCAGTTGGTGCGTCGAAATCTTGCCAGTCTGAGTGAAAACGCTGAGCAGCAATCGCTGGCCGATCGGGGCTTCTGGCCCAAACTGTTCGTTGCCTGGAACCAACGGTGTCTGAAGCAAAGGATTACCTGCTGGGAGACTGCCCGTGGGCGTAGTCCCAAACCGAGGTGGTCGCCGTGTATCAATCACTGTTCCGCCAGCGGCCACATAAGTTGACCCCGTTACTCCTTCATCCACGGTATGAACGACATCCTTGCGCTCAGCGACATAGAGATGAATCAATCCCGTCGCTGCCAACGGACCAGTCACAACGCCGCGTGGTGAAAACAAAATATCCATGTGCGACGAATACGGCCGACTGTATTGCAGGTCCAACGCCATCACCGTCGCTGCTGGCGGTGCTGCCGGACGCCAATCAGCGGGGACTTGCGAGGCGTCCAAGTCGATGACGACTCCCTCCGGCAACAAAATCGGTTGAGCATCCGGCAGAATGCGCGGCGGCAATTCCAAGAGATAGGTACTCGGCCCGCCACCTTGAAATGCTCTGACTTCGTTCGGCGGAGTTGTCCCCGGATCGCGATACGCCGAAATCAAATACAGAATTTGATTGGCCGGCGTCAGCAAGTCTGTCCGAACCGTGTACCACGTTCCGTTATCATCCGCAGGAATTTTGATCCGTGGTGCATCCCGATCGAGCACACCATTTCCATTGCCAATGGGTGGTGAATCCTCGCCGGGATCGAGAATGCCATTCAGATTAATGTCCTCGAAGAGCCCCATGAAGCCGCGATCTTTGAGCGCACTCCAACCACAGGCGGCATCACCGCGAACGATTAAGACTTCTGGCCCGTCCGCTACGTTTGGCGTCGCGTCGAGATCTAATCGCTCCAACTGAATCCTGCCTTCGGACCAATTTTTGGCACCACCGATGTAGATCATGCCGGAAACCATTCGCGGTTCATCGGGGTCCACCAGCAATCGCAATCCACGCGGTTCGCGAGCAAAGATCGCTCGATCACGTGCTCCTTCGAGGGCCGACGCCAATTGCCGAGCGCCAGAACGAATCCGTTCCGAGGTAAACGAAAAGTCGATCGCCGTAACGGTCATCCCAACCAAGATCAACATGATCGTCACGACCACCAGCAACTCAATCAGCGTGAAGCCAGACCGATTCAGCAGTCGCTTATCACGCACGAGGCTGCGAGATTGGGAGCAACACTGTGAAGTCACTCGGAGACTTTTCATGCTACTTCCCCTTTCCCGCGCGACGATTGCGATTCGTGATGTTGTCTGCCAAAGCGGCCAGCACTTGGGTTCCATTTGGGGTCACTGCCGTTGCGCCAAAATCGTA
>JAPLNX010000087.1 GCA_026400935.1 Planctomycetia bacterium
CAGCAGTTCTTCCAGCTTGCGAATGATCTCGTCCTGAATGCCGAGCGTGCGTTCTCGCTGCTTGTGAATCTTGACGTCGTTCTCCGTGTCGCGAGCGGTCTCGAAGACCTTGATCACTTCCGCCATCGGCCCGGAATGAAGTTCATCCAACGCTTTGACCATCGTCGCCAGCGGCAACGCCCCCCGTTCGACCACGCGAGCCAGCTTCGCCGTTTGCGTCCGCACTTTCGTCTGCCGCACGATCAGCGATTCAAGAGCCGCATTCGACGCCGTTTGCGCCCGGTTCTCCCGCTGCAACCGCACGAGTTCTTCCAGCACCGCCGCGAAGTCCTCGACCTGCACTTCGAGGTTCGCTCGCACTTGTTCCGGCGTGACGAGAAAGACTGAGTATCGCCGCGACTCGGTAATCCCCGGCCCGGTGATGTGATTCCGATCGCTCGTCGAGGCCCAATACTGAATCAAGTCCCCCGCCCGTAGCAACAAGCTTCCAGCTTGTCGCTCCCCAATTGGCCGTCCGATCGCCGCACCGGCTGCGAAATCAAATCGGCAAACATCACTCACCTCGCGCAGCGCGTCTCCGTCGTGCGCGAACGTCACCAACTCGCGCACTGTCGGATCGTCGTTCACTCGAAACAGAATCTTCGTCGCCGCCAAACCGAAGTCGTCGCGGGACGTGATTGCAATCTCCAACGATTCGCTCGGCCGAAGTTGCACGTCTTTGCCCGGCTTCGTGATCGTCACTTGCGGCGGCTGATCCTTCACCAGCGTGACCGAACGCCACAACGAGTCGCCGTTGTCATACCCGTCCGTATCGACCAGCCGCACTTGATACCGCGTCGGCGCTTTGACGAACCGTCCTTCGATCCCCACTTCATGTGGTTGCTTCGCGATCGCATCCGACCACAACACGAACGAGCCGTTCCAAATCGTCGCGTCCTTCCCCTTCAACAGGTCAATCACCGCCCCCGACTCCGTTCGCAGCACCGCCTCACGCAACGGCTTCGTGGCGACAAGAGTCAGTTCAACCGTCGTGCCGGGAAGTGCCGCGATCTCGCCATTGCTCTCTAATGCCGAACGCGCTTCGCTTCCCGCATACGCCGGCAACCGATACGCAATCTGCAACGAATCGACCTGCGGCCTGCGCACGATCTCAATCGACCGCTCGTGCGATCGAGCGTCTCCCGCTTGAATGACGAACGAAAAACTTTGATCCACTTCCGGCAACTTCGCGTGAAAGACGTTCGCCTTTCGCGGCTGAGCGGCCATCGGCAACACGCGCGTCTTCCCGTCCGTCGAACGGACATGCAATCGAGCCGCCGCCGGCACAACGCCGACAACCTCCACCGCAATCTCGACATCGCTCTCTTCCGGGAAGCGAGCCCCCGCTTTCGGCTGAATCGACTCGGCCACGATCCGCGTTTCCGTGTACGGGGCGATCTCCGCAAACGGCAGCAACACACGCGACATCGCGTTCGCAAACCGAGGAAACAGCAACAAGCCGACGATCACCACCACCGTGATCGCGGTCGCCATCGCCGCTCGTCGAACCGGCCGACGGTCCAAGCAATCGGCAAAATCCAAATCGCGAGTCGCCTTCGCTGCATCGGCCACAATCTCTTCAATAATCCGCTTCGATCCCGGCTCGGTGCCACGACCCAACTGCAACGCGTTGATCAACCGATTGCGCAGTTCCGGATGTTTCTCTTCCACCAACGCCGCGAAGTAATCATCGCGAGCATCTTCCAACAACCGCCGCCCCACCAACGACGACGCACCCGCCACAAACGCCCCAACCCACAGCGCCGTCGAGATCCACCGACCACCCGCCCCCCAATGCAACAACGCATCCCCCACCGCTAGCAGAATCAACATCCCGGCGACGATCGCCACCAACAACAACGCCCCGGAAGCGACTCGCCCCGAACGCCATTGTTTGCGAAGTGAATCGAGGTCGCTGACGAGTTGTGGATAAGGATGTGTCATGATTTTGACCTTTGTTGTTTGTCAGTGGTTCGTTGCCAGTTGCAACTGACAACGAACCACTGACAACTGACCTCTTCTCAGACCAAATGCCCGCGTCGTCTCAACACCCATTCCGCCGAGATTGTCGCCAAGAAAACCAGAAACAACACTGGCGAGTTCCAAAACTCGGTGCGTTCGATCGTGCGAGTCTGTCGTTCGCGGCGCGGCAGTTGGTCGGCCAGTTTGTCGATTTGGTCGATGTCCACATAAGTTCCGCCGGACTTCTCGGCGATCGAGCGGAGCAACGCGCGGTTTGTTTCGGGATTCGACAGTTCCATGTCCGAGCCGACCACGAGGAACTCCGTCCGTTGATTCGCTGCCGCTTGACCGTTTGCCGTCAGCGTGGCCAACACTTGATGCCGTCCGCTGCTCGACGGGACAAAGCTCCCGAAGGAGGTTTCCGGTGCGGATGTGCTTTGCTTCAAGGTCACGCTGACGTGCTTGCCGTTCTCATCCAGCACATCAACAGCCAACTCTCCCGCAGCGGTCGAGGCGTCTCCGGAATCTGTCGATCGAGTCGCTCGGATCATCACTTCCTTGCCGACTTCATAGTCCGGGCGATCGGTTGTGACGACGAGCGGCACCCGCTTCTGCGCGAGATCACGGCCGGTTAGCCAGCGAATCGTCTGGCCCCAGAATCGTGAATACAGCGTATCGCTTTGACCGACGACGCGCGGCAGGCGGCTCCAGCGCCACGTCGTGTCCGGAGCGATCACCATCGTCCGTCCCTGACCATATCGCTGCGTGACGATCATCGGCGCGGATTGACCGTCGTGTTGCACGTTCGTGTTCACGGCGAGCACTTCCGCTCCCGGCTTCGCGGCTCGGACCAACGGAGCACCCAACAACGGCGGCGCGGCGCTCCACAGCGTGCTGTCTTTGACGCGATCCCCCGTGATCTCGAACGCCGGGTGTTGCCGACCCGCTTCCGTCAGTTGCAGGACAAAAGGCTCTTCGGTCTGACGCGGCTCTTGTTCGGCGAACGACACTGGCAGAGCTTCGGCCAGCGCCGACTTCGCGAAACCGTCCGCGCCGAACGAGCGATATCCTCCCAGCACCAGCAGCGCCTTTCCCTCGTTGACCCAACGAGTCAGCGACTGACACTCCGCCGCTTCCAGCTCATCACCTTCCATGTCGCCGAGGATTACCAGATCGAAATTCTCCAGCCGCTCTTCGGTAATCAATCTCTCGTTGACGGAGCTGTCGAGCCGTTGCGAGTTCACTCGCCGCACGACCGACACCAAGCTGACGTCCGGATCATCTTCCAACTTGGCCTTCAGAAACTTGTACTCGTACCGCAAGAACCCTTCGACATAGAGCACTCGAATCGCCTCGCCCGTCACGTGCAGCGGGAAGTGCCGCGCGTTATTCGCCAACGCCCGCTCGCCCGCCGCCGCCGACACGACCGCCGTGTAAACGAACTGCCCCGCTTCCGTCGGCGTGAACGTCAACGCGACCGGCTGCTCGTCGTTCCCTTCGGCAAACGAGACCTCCGCCGAAGCCACTTCATCAGCACCGCGCTTCAACAGCACTTTGCCCGCCACCGCCGGCCCGGCCGTTTTCGCGACGATCACCGTCACCTTCAGTTCGTTGTTGACCATCGCTTTCGGCGGCGACTGAGCCTCCTTCACCGCCAAGTCCATCCGCGATGCATTCGGGTCCGACGGGAAACCGACGCACGACACCGGGACCGGCAGATTCGCCAGCGCGAGCACATCTTGCCGGCCCGTGTTGTCCACGCCGTCGCTGATCAACACGACGCTCGTCAGCAGCTTCGATCGCAAGCGGCTCGTCGCCGCCGTCACCGCGCGGACCAAATCGGTCCGCTCGACCTTCGGTTCTTTCGGCAGCGTGTCGCCCAGCGGCTGGCCGTTGATATCGAACAGCGCGATCTTCGTTTGCGGCCCGTTCGAGTTCCCTTCAACGCTCCGCAACTTGCCGACCGCCAGAGTCGCTCGCGCGAAACGAGATTGCCCGGAGGGATCGGCCAGCGACATCGACACCGAGTTATCGACCACCACCGCAATGTGCCCCGCATCGACATCGCGCCGCTCGTGAGTCCACGTCGGCTTGGCCAACGCCAACAACAGTGCCACGATCCCGGCCGCGCGCAATCCCATCAGCAACCACACGCGCCGCGAGTCCGTGCGTTCGGCGATTTGCCGATACACGGCCCACAACAACCACGCCCCCGCGACAAACAACATCCCCCACAGCCACGGACGCTGCACGTTGTCAAACTGAAATAGAGCGAGGAGCGGATTCATCGTTGCTTTCGAGTGTCGCTAAATCGTGACAATCATTCTGTGAAAAGCTCGCCGAAACAGACAGAAAATCAAACCGGCAACAGCGCCGTTGTCTCATCGAATCCGCATAGTAAATTGAAGTTTTGCACCGCCACGCCAGACGCTCCTTTGAGGAGGTTATCGAGGCACGCGATGACGATGAGTTGCTCACGACAGAATCGTACAGTGAGATCGCAGAAGTTTGTGTAGGCCGAATCCTTCGTGGACGGCAAATGATCGACGACTCGAATGAACGGCTTGTTCGCATAGAAGTCACGCATCACCTGTAGCAGTTCCGCTTGCGTCGCTTTGCGAGTGAGTCGGGGATAAATCGTCGCCATCATGCCGCGATCCATCGGGATCAAATGCGGCGTGAAAATGACCTGCACCTTTTGGCCGCTGACGTCGCCGAGCACTTGTTCGATCTCAGGTGTGTGTCGATGCTTGCCGACCGAATACGCAGACAATGCCTCATTACATTCGGAATACAGAGTGCCGAGCTTCGGCGATCGGCCGGCACCACTCACACCACTCTTTGCATCGATGATGATGCCGGTCGGTTCGATCAGTTTCGCCGCTAACAACGGCGCAAGCGCGAGGATCGACGTACTGGTGTAACAGCCGGGATTCGCGATCAGTTCGCTCCCCGGAATCTTCGCCGCGAACAACTCCGGCAAGCCATAGACCGTCCGGCCAAGCCGAGTCGGGTCGGTATGAACCTCGCCGTACCACTCTTCATAAACCGCCGGGTCCGAGAGCCGATAGTCGGCACTCAAGTCTATCACCTTGCAGCCGGTCGCGAGAATCTTCGGAATCACTGCCGTGCTCGCACCATGCGGCAAGCAACAAAATGCCACGTCTGCCCGTTCGCCAATTTGTTCCGGTGAAAGGTCTTCGCAACGCAAGTTCAATCGCCCAGTCAGACTTTGATGGACAGCAGAGATATGCGGCGAACCTTCCTGGCGGCTCGTCACCGCAGTGATCTGCACGTGCGGGTGCCGCAACAAAATCTTGATCAATTCCAAAGCCGTGTAGCCCGTGGCTCCGCAGACAGCGACGCGAATCATTTGCAAGCAACCTTTGAATAAAGTGGCTGGTGATGACACGCTTTGTCATCGACCGACAAAGCATTGCACACCATTCTTGTCGAAATGCATCACTAATAAGTAGCGATCGCCCGCTTGGCGGTTGATCCTTGATTGCCGAGCCCGACTTGTTTAAGTCGCTCAGGCATTGATACTCCATGAAATGTTGACGCGAAGCTGGTCCGTGTTCGGCTTAGAGTCGGGACTTTCAATCGGCCAATACTCAATCAGATGTCTTTGAAATTCAGAGTCATTTGAAACGTTCGCAATTGCTGACGTTTCCTCGGGAACAGCAGAAAGCACATTATGAAACTCGGACTCATCAACTCCGCTTGGGCTCAAGCAGGTCGCGAAACAGCTTGGGGCATTCGCAAAACGAAAGAACTCGGTTTCGATTCGATCGACATCTTCACCGATCCGATCGACATCAATGTTCGCGAGCGAAAGCTCATCAAACGGGAGTGCGATCAAGCCGAATTGCCGATTGTTTCGATTTGCTGCGTGGCGCTGGGGTTGATCGACTTCAATCCCAGCGTGCAGCGTTTCCACGTGGACCGAGTGAAGCAGTACATCGATCTGGCGTATGAACTCGAAGCGAAGAACGTGCTGCTGGTTCTCGGCGAGTACATCTGGAATCGAGAGGTCATCCCTCCCCAGGAACAGTGGGCTACTGGCGTGCGGACCTGTCGGCAACTGGCTGAGTACGCGGAGTCGCTCGGCGTGCAGATTGCTTTGGAACTGGAACCGTTTCCGCTATCGCTACTCAACAACGTCGATCGGATGGTCCGCTTCATCGACGACGTCAATCACCCAGCCTTGCAAGCTAACATCGACGTTTCGCATTTGTGTCTGGCGAACGTTGCTCCGGAAGAACTGCGTCGCCTGAAGGGGAAAGCAATTCACGTCCACATCTCCGACTGCGACGGCAAAGTCCACGGCGATCTCCCTCCCGGCCGCGGCGTGGTCGACTTCGTGCCGTACCTCCGCGAGATCAAAGCGCTCGGCCTGGAAGGGGCGGTCTCGATCGAGTTGGAATACTCACCCGATCCCGCGCGCATTGAGGACTGGGTGCGCGAAGCGTATACGGCAACCGATCGGTTGATGCGGGAAGTGGGCTTGCGCGGATAGACGCTCGGAGGATGGGCACTCCTGCCCGTCCTTCTTCGTCGCACAAAATGCCGGACGGGCAAGAGTGCCCATCCTCCGTTCGAATGCGAGATGACTCGCCGCGACACAAGGAAAATTCATGAGTCCTCAATTACCGTTCTCACGTCGTGAGCTATTAGGCCGCTGCGGCACTGGCTTAGGAATGCTCGGCCTGGCCAGCATGTTGGCCGAGTCCGCGCCTGCCGACGTGATCTCGCCGCTGGCTCCGAAGCGGTCGCATTTCGAGGCGCGTGCGAAACACGTCGTGCATCTTTTTATGAATGGTGGCCCTTCTCAGGTTGACACATTTGATCCGAAAACAAAGCTCTCCGAATGGCACGGCAAGCAACTTCCCGCCGGGAATCTGCGCACCGAACGGAAGACCGGCGCGGCGATGCGGTCGCCTTTTGAGTTCCGTCGTTACGGGAAGTCGGGGGTCGAGGTCAGCGATCTGTTTTGGCAGACGGCGCTGCACCACATCGACGACATGGCGATCATCCGCTCGATGTATGCCGACGTGCCGAATCACGAGCCGTCGTTGATGCTGATGAACTGCGGCGACGGACGGCTGCCGCGGCCGAGCTTCGGGTCGTGGGTCAATTACGGGCTCGGTTCCGAAAACCAAAATCTGCCGGGCTTCATCGTGATGTGTCCCGGCGGTTATCCGATTGTCTCGACGCAAAACTGGCGGTCGGCGTTTTTGCCGGGTGCCTATCAAGGGACGTACCTCGACACGCAGCACACGCAGGTCGACAAGCTGATCGCCAACATTCGCAACTCGCGGTTGTCGCTCGACGAGCAGCGACGGCAGCTCGACTTCGTCCGCAAGCTGAACGACGAGCACAAATCGCAGCGGCCGGAAGACGCGGCGCTCGAGGCTCGCATTCAATCGTTCGAACTCGCCTTTCGGATGCAGACCGAAGCGGCCGACGTCTTCGATATCTCGAAGGAACCCGAACACGTCCGGCGGATGTACGGCGACGGGACTCACGGGCGGCAATTGCTCATCACGCGGCGGCTGATCGAGCGGGGCGTCCGCTTCATTCAAATCTGGAGCGGAGCTGGACAGCCGTGGGACAACCACGATGGGCTCGAAGCCCAGCACAAGAAACTCGCCGCCGATTGGGACGGGCCGATCGCCGCGTTCATGACCGATCTCAAGCAACGCGGCCTGTTCGACGAAACGCTGATTCAATGGGGCGGCGAGTTCGGCCGCACTCCGGTCGCGGAACTCCCGGCGTTGAACGGCCGAGACCACAACCATTACGGCTTCACCTGCTGGCTCGCGGGCGGCGGCGTTCGCGGCGGGCAAGTTTACGGAGCGACCGACGAGTTCGGTTTTCAAGCGGTCGAGAAGCCGGTCCACGTTCACGATCTTCACGCCACGATGTTGCGGCTGCTCGGCTTCGACCACGAGCGGCTGACCTACCGCTACGCCGGCCGCGACTTCCGCCTGACCGACGTGCATGGGCGAGTGATCGATGAGTTGATTGCGTAAAGCTGTCTTAAAAAGACAACGTATCGAGCCAACGAATTAACCACCTGGGCTGAGCGGTCTTCAACGCAACAAACACAACCGTTGAGTGATTATTTCACCTCCGCTGGAAGTTGAAATTCACGGACTTCCTTGAGTTGCCAGGGCCGAACTACGAACCAATCCACGCAGGAAATTCATGAGTCGTGGATTGTTCGATGCCGCAAGGTTCGCGACAATTCCCTCCGCATGAGAAAAGTGATCCATCACAATGTCTATGTCTTGGCGTATTGTGACCACAGAGTTCTGGCTTGACGAATTCTGCTTCAGCTTTTGTGACCGATTTCGTTTTGGTTGACTATGGACCGCACCTTTTTACGCCGCTGTTTGGTTTCCGCTTGGGCCGTTTGGCTCCTCGTGGGGACGACATTGGCTTTGAGCCACCGGCATGACCATGCCGATTGCTCGGTGGCGTCACAGGATGCGACAGCGGTTCAGAAGGTCTCTCATTCGCACGGCCACGGATGTCGGCACACCCACAAACATCGGCATTTGCACGCGAGCGAAAATAACAGCTCGCAACCGCAACGAATTCCAGCGAATAGCCCGGTTCCGTGCCGACACGACGATTGTTCGCTGTGTCAATTTTTGGGCCTGCACCAATCGACGTCTCCAAGTGTGACGATCGTTCGATCGCAGGTTTGTATCGCGGTTGTCGCAGTGGCGACGAAATCGCAGTGTGAGGCATCGCCCGCTGTAACAGTGGCCGCCCCGCGTGCTCCTCCTAAGAACGTTGTTGCCTCTTGCTAATCGCAGCGAAACGCTGCTGATTGGCGTCTGTCCGAGCCACGTAATGTGCTTGGCAGATCTTTGGCCATCAATGTCTTCGACGTTTTGATCTCGCCGAATTTTGGCGGTGCTCGAACGCGCTCTGTTTCGATTTCCGACCGCAACACACCTCATCCGTGTGCAGTTGCGTGACGTCGGTTTTCATTTACACAAGAGGAGTTTTTTACGATGAATTCTGAAAGTTTTTCCTTGAATCGGCCCTCTCAATCTGTGCGGGGTTTCACATTGATTGAGTTACTCGTCGTCATTGCCATTATCGCGATTTTGATCGCGCTACTTTTGCCAGCAGTCCAGCAAGCTCGTGAGGCCGCGAGAAAGTCGCAGTGCCAGAACAATCTCAAGCAAATCGGAATTGCGTTGCACAGCTACCACGAGATTGCGAAGTGCGTTCCGCCCGGTTGGCTCGGCGTGAGCGGCGGCGTTCCCAATGTCGTTGGACCAACAGGTTGGAGCTGGGCGTCCCATTTGTTGCCGCAATTGGACAGTACTCCGTTGCATCGCAAAATCAATTTCAATGCAACAGTCGATCATGCCTCGAACGCAGCCATTCGCGATCAAGCGCTCCCGATGTTTCGCTGTCCTTCAGATTCATCAGCGGAGACTTGGGTGCTCAAGAACGAGGCGACCGGAGCACCGATCGTTTCTTTGCCAACGGCCAATTATGTCGGCAGTTTTGGAACGACCGATTTGGATGACGTCGCGTTGACTCCGCCGGGAATGATCTTTTCGGGGAATGGGGTTTTCTCACATAACCGTGCGACTCGATTCGTCGATGTCACGGATGGCCTGAGCACAACGTTCTTTGTTGGCGAGCATCGCACAAATACCTCGGTCTCACCGGAATGGCATTCGACCTGGCTAGGAATTATCCCTGCCGGGGAAGAAGCCTTTGTGCGAACCTTGGCCGTCTCTGACCACACCCCCAACCACCCGTCGGCTCACATCGACGACTTCAGTAGTGCTCACAGCCAAGGAGTCCACTTCCTGATGGGTGATGGCCGAGTGAAGTTTCTCAGCCAAACAATTTCGACACAGGTTTTTCAGGCACTCACCACGAAATCAGGACGTGAATCGCTGACGAATTTCTAATCGAAGTCAAAAATCAACATGCCTCGATCATTCATACGACCGAGGCATGATGGTTGTCGTGCTGTCCAATGGTAAGAAGCATTCGCACTCAGAACGCGTTAACCACCGAATACAATGACAACAGGCGGTTTCCGGCTACGAGTTACTTATCCTGTGTAATCGTGAATTTGATGTGGTTCTTCACGTCAGATCGTACTGTGAACTTCAAATCCGACGTCTTGTAACTAGCGAACTTTTTATCGGGACGTCGAAACGTTTTGGCGTCGTGATGATGTTGAACCAATCCGTCCGCAAATTGATACATGACGATCGCTCGATGCTCACCTTCGACAGCACCATCACCGTCACGGATCGTCGAGAGATGAAACTTCCCGTCCGGCTGAATGTTACCTTGCGATGAGATCTGTTCCTTAATCGAAGTGAATTCGACGATCCCGCCTTGCAAGACAACCCCATCTTCAAACACAACCTCGCCTGTCACAGGATAGGTTTTCGGGCCATTTGATCCACACCCAAGGCAAGCGAAGATCAGTCCCCAGACGAAGGGCCGAATTCGGGGCGATGTGGCCATGGCGTTACTCCTCAAGTGGGGCTTGTCCATCACGGCGATTACAGAGCAGGCCGAGTGTTTCTGTGCTAATCAAGTTGTTGAGTCCGCGCACACTTCCGTCCGCAAACACAAAGTTGCAGATCCCTTGATGCCAGCTTCCAAAGTTGTACAGGCGCGGATCAGCAAAACTCGGATCACGCGCCAGCGGAACTCCTGGGCCACCAATCCGAGCGAATGCTGGCAGATGCAGACCGTCGTAAATCGACACGTCATCCAAAGCGACGTTCATCTTGCCTGTCGTCAAGTGCTTCTCTCCAGCGAGTATCGTGTGGCTGACTCCATCTTCCAAATCCGTCAGTCGGATTTTATCGATCCAATTAATCGGAGCTTTCATGTCATCACACCGAGGCCGACTGGCTATGATCACTCCCGTACCATTGCCACCGTAATAAAAATCGGTCGGCATATTGGTGGCCCCCGGTGACAAATCACCTTGATTCGCGGCATAGTCGCCTGCCGCCCCGCCGGGAAATTGCGTCGTTCCCAATGTACATCCGCAAGGAAAGGTGATCGCCACCGTCTGACCGGAAGAAACGTTACGGCCACCGCGACGGGTCGGACACATGAAAACTTCAATTGATTGCTCACGTACTTCCGCTGGATGACTGTCGAAGGAATTCCAAATATTCCACTTTTCAAAAAAAGTTTTCTGATCAAGCGACGGAAGCAAGCGGACAAACCAAGTTGGGTTATTGCCGCCGCACGATAACTCTGCTGGATCACCTGGACGTGGTTTGAGGTTACCGGGTGGAAACGCACGATAGATCGAATGAAAATTGTTGGCAGCCAGGCCGATCTGTTTGAGATTATTGCGACATTGCACCACCCGAGCCGCCTCTCGTGCCTGCTGCACAGCCGGAAGCAAAAGCGCAACCAGCAGTCCAATGATCATGATCACGACCAGCAATTCGATTAGCGTGAAACCGCTTCGAGGGCTTTGCGATGAATTGGATTGTCTTCTCATGGCGACATGACCTCTCAATGACGCGAGCTGTCGATTCCCTCAAGGAACATAGATGAATTCATTCAAATTGAACATCGCGTGAGCCATGTCTTTCCAAAGCAATTGGCTTTTGAGCGAATCCGCTGCAGCGACTTGATGCAGATCTGCCAACTGCACGACAGCTTGTTCGAAGCGAGTCAATTCTTCGACTGTCGGCGGGCGATTAACGGCCGTTTCGAACATAAAGGTGATTCGTTTTGTGACCGTATCATCCGGCCGAAGAATCAACCGCGCGGCCCAGGCATCGGCCTGTTGCAGCACGAACGGATCGTTGAGCAGCGCCAGCGCTTGAGCCGGGACATTCGTCACATCGCGGCGGCCTTGAGTCACTTTGCCGCCTGGAAAGTTGAACGCACTTAGAAACTTCGGCGACTCCATGAGATTATTTTTGATGTAGACGCTACGGCGACCGGCTCCATCCAATGGTCCCGGAAAGAGGCGACGATCGGCATATTCTTTCTCGCGAAACGGCTGCACGCTCATTCCAAACAGACGCAAATCGAGTCGTCCCGACGTGGCCAAGATTGAATCACGCACGCCCTCCGCTTCCAGGCGTCTTGCCGAGTAATGCTGCAACAGGCGGTTCTGCGGATCAATATCACGAGCCGCCTGAGACGGTTGGTTGCTCAATTGAAACGCGCGACTCAGCACCAGTGAGCGGATCAACTTCTTCACCGACCAACCCTCTGCAACAAATTGATTTGCGAGATAATCGAGCAGTTCCGGATGCGACGGCAGCTCACCGACATGACCGAAGTCATCCACAGATCGGACCAAGCCGGTTCCAAACAGATGTTGCCAAACGCGATTGACTATCACGCGAGCGGTCAGCGGATTGCTCGCCGCAGCGATGCGCTCCGCCAACTCCAGTCGGCCACTTCCAACGGATGTAAACGGCTCACGCGATTTCGCCAGCACTTCGAGATACTGTCGTGGCACCGCCGGTCCCGGCTTCTGACAATCGCCGCGCACGAAGACCGGTTGCTCGATCCCCGCTCCTCCGTCAGACATCCCCGCAACGACGCGCGGCAACGACAGCTCCGCTTCGACGCGGCGGTACTCCTTCACCAACGCCTCGTATGGCGACGACAGCGTGCTGTTGTTGCCGAGCAACTCGCGCTTGAGAAATCCATCGAGCCAACGGGCATCGTCGTCAGTCGCTTTGTCCTCGGCCCACGCTCGCAACGCCGCTTCGATGACTGTCGCATAACGCGCAGAAACTTCCGTCAACGATTTCGGTTCGTCGCCGCCGAACAGCCGCAGTAGATGAGTCACATCCGGCTTCGGTGGTTCGCCGACATCGTGCAGCACAACGCGCGTGACGCCGAAATACGAACGCGGGTTTTCCGCCGCTTTCTCCCACGGCAGTTTGTAGTTCGCTCCGTCACCACCCAAGGCACTGAGTTGATCGGGAAACTTCGGGTTATCGAACATCGTCATCAACTCAGCGTACGTCTGCAGGCTGTCTCGATCGGGCGGCGGCGAGAATGTGATCCACTGCAATTCGCTGGACGTCAGCGCTCGATAGTTTTGGTAGTTGAGCTGGCAGTTATTCGAGACCAACCGCAGCGCGCTGCTCCGTTGGCCGAGCACTTGGAAGCTGATCTTCTGCTTTCCCAAGGGCAACACCGGCGAACGCAACGTTCCGTTGAGCTTGTCCGAAAGCGAGTGTGTGAATCGTCCCGCAGGCAAGATCGCTCGCACGATCGTGTCCCCCTCCACGTTCATGACGAAGTCGCCGCTTCGTGACGGAGCGTCTGATAAGCTTTGCCCACCGATCTGCCAATCCGTGGCGACGGGCGGACCACCTGTCGCCGTTTTCGTACTCGTGGATGATTTGCCCTCAGAAGTCGCACTCTCTGAACGCACAGGCGAGCTGCCCGTGCCTAAGCGAAAATCAGCAAACGTCACGAACTGCGTCTGATTGAATTCGGAACGGTCACGATCTTCCTTCACGGTCTGCTCTGCCAGCTTGTGCCACTCGGTGCCGAGCAATGCCGGTTCGACACTCAAGACAACTCGTAGCGTCTGTAACGGATCGTCGAACGGCTGTTTCTCCGCTGCAATTGCCGCAACCCATTTTCCCAATCGTTGTGGATTCAGCCCGTTTGCGAGTTCATCAGCGTTGGCAAGTTTCGCTCGTTTCGCGTGAGCGGCTGCAACAAAGCGTGTGATCTGCTGTGTTTCTGCAAGCCATGTCGCCGCGAGTTCGCGTCGCAGCTCAATCTTCAACGCGAGCAACCGTCGCTTAAGCGCCGCGTTGACTTCCGGTGAATCAATACAATGACTGACTTGCCGTGAACTCCGCAGCACAGCGAGCAAGCCGTAGTAGTCCTCCATCGAAATCGCATCGAGCTTGTGATTGTGGCATCGAGCACACGCGACCGTCGTTGCTTGAAATGCCTTTGTTAGCGTGTCGATCTGATTGTCGATCAAGTCGTAACCGATCGATCGCAGGCTGATGCAGTCATCGTGATTCACTTCACCAAAGCGATAGAACCCGGTACCGATAATGGATTCGTTGAATTGCTCTTTCGCATTCTGACGCGGTCGAGTCAGCAAATCTCCAGCGATGTGTTCGCGAATGAATTGGTCGTACGGCACATCGGCATTAAAGGCCCGAATCAAGTAATCGCGATACTGCCACGCGTGATGCACCTCGTAGTTCCACTCATTGCCGTGAGTCTCTGAAAACCGCACGACGTCCATCCAATGCCGCGCCCATTGCTCGCCAAAGTGCGGCGAATCGAGCAGCACATCGACGAACTTTTCGTAGTGCAAGTTGCCAGCTTGCCACTCAAGTTTGTTGTCTGTTATTCGTTTCGTTATTGAGTCCGGAAGTTGCAAGCTGGCCGCTTGCACTACGTTGGGGGGCAAACCAGTCAGTACCAGACTCAGTCTGCGAGCGAGCGTGTGTGGATCAGCCGGTACGGCGGGAGTTAGGCCTTGTTCTTCCAGCTTCGCGAGCAAGAAACGATCGACAGGATGAGCCGACCAGTCCGCGTTCTTCGGCTGAGGAATCGCAGGCTTTTTGGTCGTCTGCAAACTCCACCAATTCGCTCGCTCACGAAACGTTTCTTCCCATGACTTCGCGATCTTCGATTGAGTCGGTTTTTCACGCGGATCGAGTGCTCCTTGTTTGACCCACGTTTCAAAGTCAGCAATGACGGATGCTGGCAACTTCCCCTTCGGAGGCATTTTGACCGAATCATTGTTGTAGCGAATCGCCTTGATCAACAAGCTCCCGTCCGGCTTACCGGGCACAACCGCCGCTCCCGAATCGCCGCCCATACGAGCACCATCGCGGTGATCGAGTAACAATCCGCCACCGAGCTTCTTCGCGTTGACCGAATGACATTCCTGGCAATGTTCGACCAAGGCGGGTCGGATTTTTTTCTCAAAGAATTCGATCCCTGCATCTTCCGCGATTGTTCGACAAGGGACATCGAAGAACACACAACTCAACACGATCAACGCGACGAGTTTTTGCATGACAGGAATCCTTATCGAATAAGAGAGTCAGATCACTGTTCTGGTGATGCAACCAGCTGGTTATGCGAAGCAATGACGGTTAAGGACTTGCTTTTTTGCTGAGCTACCATTCACACGGTTTGAAAAAACGTGCTGCCGGGCACGACGTTTCGTCTCACACCACTTCGCTGCTGATCGTCGGTGGATTCTTCAGCGTTTGATAGATGACACAGAAGCGTTCGGTGAGGGCGAGCAGCTTTTGCTTTTGTTCTGGAGTGGCGTCGCTGTCGAGTTCAAAGCGGAGGCGAACTTGGTGGAAGCCGATGGGAGTTTCTTTGCTGACCCCCAAGGTTCCGCGAAAATCCAGATCACCTTCGGCGATCACTCGGCCGCCACGCAGCGGGATTTCGAGTGCAGTAGCGACCGCCTTTAACGTGACTCCCGCGCAGGCAACGAGCGATTGCAGCAGTATTTCACCGGAGCAGGCCCATTCTTCTTGGCCTCCAGCGAGCGGATGGAGGCCCGCTTTGATTACTCCCGTTGGCGAGCCGATATCGCAGGTGATCGTGTCGCTACCGAGTGTGCCCGAAGCACTCATCGTGATCTGCGCGGTTTGCGGCTCTTCTTTGTAACGGGCTTTAAGCGGTGCTTGTTTGGCTTTGAGTTGCTCGCTATTCATCGCATTGTCTCGTGGGTTAAAGATTTCACTGTGTTGAATATCGTGCCGCAGTGTAGCCCGATGAGATGCTCTGTCGAACGAACGCCAAGGAATCACCATGCCTGCAAAAGTCGATTGGTACTATCACCGCAAGAACTGCCAGACCTGCACGAAGTCGCAAGACTTCATGACCTCGAACTCGGTCGCCGTCAGCGAAACGATCGACGCTCGCAAAATTCGCTTTGAGCCGAAGGAGGCGGTTGCCTTTGTTCGACAAGCAGACGAAGCGTGGATCGCTCGCGGCAAGACGGTCCACAAGATCGCCTTCAAGAAAGAGGGCATGGCTGATGCCGATCTCCTCAAACTGATCATCGGACCGAGCGGATTCCTGCGAGCACCGATCATTCGTCGCGGCAAGAAAATTTTTATCGGCTTTGAACCCGAACAGTTCGCTGCGTTTCTGGGAGTGGCGTAGCGTTTTCTGAACTGGACTACGAACCTGAAGCATCAGCGAGTTTTCGTGGGGCAGGAGGCTCGACGGCCACATCCCTCGTGAAAACAAACATGCAAGCCTCAACAGTCCCCTTACACCAACAACTCGTTCAACACTCGTCCGCCGGGATTCACCTTGAAGGGGCGGCCGTCTGGTGACTGGAAGTGCTTGTCGAGCGGGATGCCGAGGACGGAGTAAAGCGTCGCGGCAATGTCTTCGATTTCGATGGATTTGCCGACAGGTTGCTCGGCGTATTGATTGCTGGCACCGATCACTTGGCCGGTCTTGAAGCCGCCACCGCCGATGCAGAAGACCGTCGAACCGACCCAGTGATCGCGGCCTGCCGCCGAGTTGATCTTCGGCGTGCGACCGAAGTCGCCTAACCAAAAGACGACGGTGTTATCGAGCATTCCGAGTCGATCAAGGTCGTCGAGCAATGCTGAATAACCCATGTCAGTTGGCGGCAGGAGGCTCTGCTTCAAGCTTGCGAAGTTGTTGCCGTGCGTATCCCAACTGGCGAACGAAACGTTGACGAAGCGAACGCCCGATTGCACCAAGCGTCGAGCCAACAAACAGGATTGGCCGAAGCGGGTTCGACCGTATTTGTCGCGCAACTTCGGATCTTCTTGCGACAGATCAAACGCCTTCTTCGCGGCGGGTGACGTCACGATACTGAAGGCTTTCTCATAGAAGGCGTCCATCGCGCCGACGTCGTTGGCCTTTTTCTCGACGGTTCGCTGCCACGAATCGAAGCGGTCGAGCATTCGCTGCCGACGACTGAATCGTGGAACGCTCATCCCGCCGGGCAATGTGATGCCATCAATATTGAACGTGCCGCCGTTCGGGTCTTCGTTGATGATGAAAGGATTGTGTTCGCTGCCGAGGTAGCCGGCCTGTCCTCCCGCGTTCATCTTGTCGACCCACGGGCCGAGTTGGACATACGGCGGCATCCCTTGTCGATAACCGAGTTCGCGAGCGACGACTGAACCATAAGATGGATAGACGGTGCTTGGCGAGAACCGCCAGCCACTGAGCATGTAGGCGTCGGCTATGCCGTGTCCGCCGTTGTACGAATAGCCGTTCCGAATGATCGTGTATTTGTCGAGGCTTTTGGCGAGCAGCGGCATGTGCTCGCAAACTTTGACCCCCGGAATTGTCGTGTCGATGACACCGAACTCGCCTCGAATCTCAGCGGGAGCATCTGGCTTTGGATCGAACGTGTCGATGTGGCTCGGACCACCCTGCATCCAGAGCAGGATGACATTAAGGTTGTCTTTCGTTTTTCCGACAGAGTTCGCGATTGCAGGTGCGGGGCCAGCAGGGTTCGCCTTCGCGTCAGCCTGTAAGCGGAGCAATGTCGGCAATGTCAAACCGGCAAAGCCCAGCCCACCGACTCGGAGGAATTGACGTCGAGAGACACCCTCGCAATTCGGACTGGAACCGTGATCGAATTCGAACATGGCGGGCCTCAGTGAGGTAGGAAGTTAACGTAGACCGATCACTCCGTGACCGGAATCTTCGAGTCATACTAAGACTTGCTTACTCTGACATCGAGTCACGGAGTGACTCGTCTACGTTGGGATGGCGGGTTGCATCAGCACAATTTGATTATCGCTCTCGTCCCTCGCAACCCACAAGGACGCTTTCGGTAACTCGGCAAAGTTGTTGTCAGCGGTTCCGATTGTGACGCGAAGGGACAAACCCCAATGAGCTTGCCTCAGTGAATTCGGTCCTTTGCACTATGAGCAGTCGCTTTGAGCAAAGCATTGCGTAGTGCAAAAGCCCATGAACCAACGAGGCAAGCTCAGCAGAGTTGAGCGCGAAGTGGCCTTTCAGGTTTCTGGTTGGCTTGCGACTCGATTCACCTCCGGGGAGGATGCTCTCTTCCAATTTCGAGCCCCATGCCTCGCCACGGAGATCAGCGCTCATGAGCAACATCGAACCGACACGCCGTAGCTTTTTGGAACGCCTCGCAACAGGGACCGGCATTGGTCTGGGCTTGGGGATCGCCGGATGTGCGGGACGTGATGAGCAGCCTGCCGTGAATGCTGGAGCAAAGCCTGGTCGGAAGCGTTTGCGTGCAGCCTTCTCAAACGCCGGGTTGCAGAGCACGTGGTGTGCGCTTGGCAAATCAACCGCCGAACTGTGGGGTGATCTGCTCGACATCGACATCGAATGGTTTGACGGCGAGTTTGATCCTGAAAAGCAACGGAACAAGATCGACTCGATCGTCCACAAGGACTGGGATTTCTGCTGCTTCCAAGCCGTGCAGATTGATTCACTCGCTGCTCCGGTTCGCAAGTTGAAACAACGCGGCATCCCGGTGATCTCGATGGACACATTGCTGGTCGATATGGAAAAGATGCGTGAGACCGGCGTCTGGTGCGAAGTGACTCCGAACCATGTCGACATGGCAGAGAAGAGCGTCGGCTATCTCATGCAGAAACTTGGCGGCAAAGGAAAGATCGTTCACATCGGTGGTCTGGCTGCTCACAGCGGTGCACAAGGGCGCAAACAAGGTTGTGAAAACATTCTCCAGAAGTATCCCGAGGTTGAAGTTGTTGGCGGCGAAGTTCGCTGGTGCGATTGGAAAAAGGAGAAAGCTCGCAACACGTTTGAGTCGTTGTTGGAACAAGAGAAAACACCGATCGCGGGGGCGTTCTTTCACAGCGACGACATGGCCCTCGCTGCCGCTCCGGCAATCAAAGGGACCATTCACAAGGATATGCTGATTGTCGCGGTTGACGGTCAGAAAGAAGGCTTGGAAGCGGTACAAAACGGAATGCTTGCCGCGACGACCGTGAATCCCGTCTGCCGCATCCATCGCACTTCGTTGTTCATCGGCCAGTTCATCGCTCGCAACAGCGAGAAGATCGAAACTGTGCCGATGGAGGTCATCACGCCGGGGCCGCTCTGCTCGAAGGACCACCCGAACGATTTAGCGGCGATGTTTTACCTGGCCGATCCGACGCACTGCATCGTTTGATAGATGACGCCACCCCGCTCGCCTATTCCTTCGCAAAGTCGGAGCGTGGCAGCTACGTACGGCTGTATCACCCCAAAACAACACCCTTCTTCAAAATCAAGTTGGCGTACAGCGCCGTGTCGCTGGTGGCGATGATGGCGTAGGCTTGGCGAGCACGTTCGTAAAAGGCGAAGCGTTCGATCGGTTGGAGCGCGATCGAGCGTCCTTCGGTTGCGACGATGGCGCGGCGGAATTCGTTCCAGATCGGCGGCTCCGGGGTTTTCGGATCGACCGGTTGCATGACGGCTGCTGGGAATTCGACAAACGTGTCGAGCGGCAGAAACTTCAGCACCGCTTCGAGGACTTCGACAACGCCGTGTCCGTCGGCTCGCACGATTCGTTGAGCGTTTGAGTCGGCGGGAAAGTTTCCGTCCGCCAGAACCAGTTCGTCACCGTGTCCCATTTTCATCAGGACGTGCATCAATTCCGGTGAAATCAAACGCGGGACACCTTTCAGCATGACAAACCTCTGTTTGCGAGATGAAGCGACTTCGACAGAATCTCCGACGACACGAACGGAAATCTACAACAGTCGGCAGGATGGGACGAGTCGAGGACCGCCGCGGACAGTTGGTAGAATTTCGCGAAACCAAACGACAACATCGGGGTTAGATTGCTGTTGTCTCGTGCTCAATCAAGCGGTGCTTAACCGCCCGATCGAGCTTTGTTTTGACAAAAGGAATCTTCCGATGCGATGCCATCTGCGACTCCCAAGGATGTTTTTGGCGGTGACCGGATTCGCGGCAACGACACTTTGGGCTTGTCTCATAGTGGCCGCAGAGTTGCCAGGTCAGTCGAACAAGGATGATTCAAAAGCGATCGCTTCTGAAGTCGATCAATGGATCGAAGCCGAACTGGCCGCAAGCAAAGTGAGTCCAGCTGGGCTTGTGAATGACGAAGACTTTCTCCGACGAGTCAGTTTCGACATCGCCGGGACGTTGCCGACCGCGAAGGAAGTGACTTTGTTTGGACTCGATCCCGATCCAGATAAGCGGGCGAAATTGATCGACCGGTTACTCGAGTCTGACGATTACGCGTTGAACTGGGCGTTGTATTGGCGTGACGTGATCTTCATGCGAGCGACCAACGAATTCGCTCGCGTGGCGATTCCAACTTTTGAAACATGGATGACGACGCAGCTTCAACAGAACGTCGGTTGGAACAAGATCGCTCAAGCGTTGCTGACGGGAGTTGGCGATGTGAGTGAGCATGGCGAAACGGCCTTTGTGTTCGCTCAGCAAGCGAACGCCGAAGAGATTGCGGGCGAGGCGTCTCGCATCTTTATGGGCATTCAACTGCAATGCGCGAACTGCCACGATCATCCGACCGACAGATGGACTCGGGACCAATTTCATTCACTGGCGGCTTTCTTCCCTCGCGTTTCGATTCAACGCGGCCAAGCGATGCCTCCTACCTTCACCGTCGCATCTTTTACGAGGCAAGGTGGACGTCCCTTCGAACAAATCCTGAAAGAGACACCGCTCTTTTTTGCCCGATTTGATGCCGACAAAAATGGAAAGCTGTCAAAGTCCGAAGCGAAAGGCTCGGCGTTGGAACGTCCGTTCGACCGACTGCTGGAATTCGGTGATTTTGATCGCGACGGAATGTTGACCGTCAAAGAGATTCAGTCGCTGCCGATTCCAGAGATGCCGGGTCGAGGAAGTGCCGAACATTTCATGCCGGACCTGATGCAACCGGCTGACCAAGGTAGGCTCATGACGCCGGCGTTCTTCGTCACAAATGCCAAAGGACGCACCGGCATGGAAGACGAAGACCGCCGAGCGTTGTTCGCGAAGTTCGTCAC
>JAPLNX010000136.1 GCA_026400935.1 Planctomycetia bacterium
GCGAACATCCAAGAAATTCAGATGTACGACCACGACAGCGAGAAACTCTTTGCGATGCTGCTGCGAGTCGAGTGGCCGGTCGAGCAAGAGTCGATCGCCACATTGCGGACACGCATGAATCAGATCGGTGAATTGAAAGGCTTGTCGATTCGGACTTGGGCTCGTGATGAGCAAGCTCGCCCTCCGCGAATAGCGATTTGCACAACGTATCGTCCGGAGCCAGCGCTCGCGGTTTTGCGAGCGATCCGTGATGGGCGAGTGAAAGCAACTCCCGCTGTGATGATCGGTAACCGGCCGTCATGTCGCGGTGTCGCGGAGCAATTCGGTGTCGACTGGCACGATGTCGGCGACGCGAAGGGGAATCCGGACAACACTCGGATGGTGGAATTATTCGACCAGTATCAAGTCGATTTCATTCTGCTCGCCCGCTACATGCGCATTCTTCCTCCGGCCACTTGTTGGCGATTCGCTGGAGGCCGCATCATCAATTTGCATCACGGACTGCTTCCCCCTTTCCCTGGCTTCCGCCCTTATGAAGATGCTTACAGTCGCCACATGCTGACCTTCGGAGCGACGGTCCACTTCATCGTTCCGGAGCTTGATGCCGGCAATCAGATCATTCATCAGAGCACGTTCACCGTCGAACCGGGAACACCGCTCGAAGCAGTCAAGCGGCAAGGAGAATCGGATCACGAACCTTCTTGCTTGGTCGAAGGATTGCGCCGAGTGGTCGATCGCGAAGTCGAATTGCACTTTCACAGAGTGATTCGGACGGAAGCTCGACGACGTGAGTCGGATGCCGTTTCCGTGACGAAATAGTCCGATGGACGATAATTGGTTTCGGGCGATTGTATTGGCGTAAAGCGAGTGATATCGCCTTTGTTCTGAAGGCACGCGTTGACTCGTGACGATTTCGGCAGTCCAATGTCACCCAACGCATCGGATTTTGCCGATGAATGACTGGCCCGCCTTCCGAACTCGTCCCCGCGACCCGCCAATTCTGCTCACCGACTCACAGAGATCGCCGAATGTTTTCGTCACGATCAGAGATGGTTGCCTCGTCGTTCGATCCTGATCGTCGCCGGTTGTTGCGATCGGTTTCTGCGGGCGCGTTGGGTGTTGGCCTGACTGACTGGCTGGCGATTGAGTCAGTTGCGAAACCGACCAACGCGGCACAGCACGCCAAACAAGTACTGGTCGTCTATGAAGAGGGCGGCATCTCGCAGATGGACTCGTTTGATCCGAAGCCAGATGCCCCAGTCGCTCACCGATCGCCGTTTGGGCCAATCGCGACTAACGTGCCGGGAATTCAATTCTCGTCACTGATGCCGATGATCGCTCAGCACGCCGATCAACTGGCGGTTGTTCGCTCGATGACAACGACTAAAGTCGCCGGGCACATGGAGGGATGCCAAGAGTTCTTCAAAGGCTATCGCTTCGAACAGGCGAAAGCCTTTCCGGACATCGGCTCAGTCGTGACGGAAGCGCTCGGGACCGATTGCCCGCAGTTGCCGGGATACATCTTCTGTCCCGGCGCGAATATGCCGAACCACATTTCCACGACCGGGTTCTTGTCGGCCAGTCGTTCGCCGTGGAAGCTGGGGACGAAGAGCCTCGGTGAGAATGTCGCCGCACCAGACTGGAATGTTCGCGCGGTGCAGCCACTCGCCGATCTCAATCGTCAGCGGTTTGATTCGCGTCGGCAGTTGCTCGCCGGACTTGATCAAACGACGCTCGCGAAAGCGGAATCATCGCAATTGCTGCGACGCTCCTATGAGAACGCGTTCGACTTACTAACCAGTTCGCGAGTGCAATCGGCGTTCGACCTCGCAACGGAAAATGATCGCACGCGAGATCGGTACGGCCGCGATCATCGAGGATGTTGCTATTTGCTCGGTCGTAAGTTGATCGAAGCGGGCGTTCGATTCGTAACGGTGACAGTGATCCAACCACAGGCGCACGTGAACCGACCAGGATATGGTGAGCCGAACGGTGTCTTCCTGAATTGGGATCATCACGAAGGGATCTACAACAACGGTCCGTGCGGTGGGCCTCAGACGATGAGCAACTCCGAGCGATATGGGATGCCACATCCGGTGATGATGCCGAGCCTCGATCGCTCGCTCAGCGCATTATTGGGGGATATGCGAGATCGCGGTTTGCTCGACGAGACGCTGGTCTGCTTCATCACTGAAATGGGCCGCACACCGCATATCAACAAATGGGCCGGTCGCGATCATTGGGCGCGAGCGATGTCGATTGCCTTTGCCGGAGCGGGCGTGCGAGGCGGACAAGTCATCGGTGCGACCAACGTTGATGGCGGCGACGTCATCGACAATCGCTACACGCCGTATGACTACGCCGAAACGATTTATCAAAAGCTCGGCATTGATACCGATCAACGACTCCATAAAGCCGATGGCCTGCCGGTGGAGTACTCTGACGGCGGCCAACCGATTCGCGAGCTATTTTGATTCCAAGTAACCCGAAGCGTCAGCGAGGGCGAACGCTTGACGAGACTCTCGATTCATCGCCATGTGAAGCGCCCGCCCTCGCTGACGCTTCGGGTTAGTTAAAGTCACTGGAAGCCAAGATGCCATCGACCTCACATGATCGCCGACAGTTCCTGTCCCGCAGCGGATTGAGTGGGCTTGGTCTCATTTGGGCGAATTCGTTGGCTGGGCAAGTGGTCGCGGCCACGAACAGTAAAGCGAAATCGGTCATACTTATCTTTAATTGCGGCGCACCGAGTCACATCGACTTGTGGGACTTGAAGCCTCATGCGACCGATACCGTCCGCGGGCCTTACAAGCCGATTGCGACATCGGTTCCAGGGATCGAGATTTCGGAATTGTTGCCGCGACTGGCGAAACACGCTCACCGATTTTCGATTGTGCGGAGCGTGCATCACAAGCATGGCGGGCACAACTCGGGAATGTATTGGTCGATTGTCGGTCGGCCTTATCCGATGGATAGCACGCTGATCAATCCAAGTCGTAATGACGTTCCGAGTTTTGGTACGCTGGCCGGTTGGCTCGCTCGACGCGACGGTTACAGCGGTGCGTTGCCGCCGTATGTGATTACTCCAGCGCCGCATTGTGATAGCACGGTTTATTTGACGCCGGGGCAATATGGCGGCTGCCTTGGATCGAGTCACGATCCCTTCGTGCTCAATGCCGATCCGAATGCAGCGAACTTCAGCGTGCCGAATCTCGGTGAGCTTGCGGGGATCGACTCGCAGCGACGTGATGATCGTCGATCGTTGCTCGGTCAGTTGAGTGACCATTGTCAGCCGATTGCTGCGAGCGGTTCAGCGGCCTTTGACGTGAATCAATCGAAGGCGATGTCTCTGGTTGGCTCCGCTGAAGTGCGTGAGGCGTTCGATCTGACTCGCGAGCCTGCCGAAGTTCGCGAGCGATACGGTCGGCACACTTGGGGGCAATCGCATTTACTCGCACGTCGCTTGATCGAAGCGGGCGTTCGCTTTGTCACGACGGTCAATGGGCAGAGCATCATCTGGGACACTCACAAGGACAATTTCAATCGGCTGGAGAAATCTCTCGTGCCGCCGATGGAGAAGGCGTTCGCGACGTTGCTTGATGACCTCGTCGAACGAGGCTTGCTCGATTCAACGCTTGTGATCTGGATGGGAGACTTCGGTCGCACGCCCATCATCAATGTCGAAGCCGGTCGCGATCATTGGCCGCAGTGTTATTCAATGGTCCTGGCAGGTGGCGGCATCCGTGGCGGTCAGGTCATCGGCGAATCAGACAAGATCGGAGCGGTCCCGAAGACTCGACCAATTACTCCGGCAGACATTCATGCGACAGTCTTCACGGCGCTTGGTTACGATCCACACGGCACCACTTATCACATGACAGACGGACGCCCGATGATGCTCTCGGAAGGACAGCCGATTCGCGAATTGCTGAGCTAGAATCCTGGAGTGCTGCGGCTCGACGCAGCACTCCTTTCTGATGAAATAGCGACCCACAAGATCAAGAAATCGTCACTATGAAAACCGCCTCCCTGCTATCCGTATTGAATACGATTTCGTGAGCCGCAAGGCGCTAGCCGCGGGTCAATGAAAGCCACCCGCGGCTAGCGCCTTGCGGCTCACGGGACACAAGGATCAATATCGAAATTCCAATTGATGGAGGGCTGCGTCGAGCCGCAGCACTCCAGGGGTCATGCCAATGAACAGCATCAATCACGAAAGCATTTCGCGACGGACGGTGATTCAAGCCGGGAGCATCGGCCTGCTCGGACTGGGGATGAATCATGTTTCTGCGTTGCAATCCGCCGACGGTGCCTCGACGACTGCGGTTGGTGGTACCGCAAAGTCGGTGATCTTCGTCTTTCTTTCCGGTGGACTGACTCAGCACGATAGCTTCGACCCGAAGCCTGATGCCCCCGCCGGGATTCGAGGTGAATTCAATCCGATTCCGACTCGCACGCCGGGGACAATGATTTGCGAGCACCTGCCGATGCTGGCCGCTCGCAGCGAAAAATGGAGTCTGATTCGCTCACTGACAACGCCGTACAACGAACACTCGCAAGGGCACACGTCAATTCTGACTGGTCGCACGCCGATGCCGCCGGGTTATAACGCCAGCAAGCCGCAGTCGATTGATTGGCCGTCGATTGCGTCGGTCGTCGGGAACGCGCTGCCGCGACGAAATAACAATCTGCCACCCGCTGTTGTGCTACCGGAGCGACTCATTCACAACACGGGGCGAGTTCTTCCCGGCCAGTTCGGTGGCTTGATGGGAAGCCATCGCGATCCGTGGTTCATTGAAGCCTCACCCTACAACTCGAAGTCTTATGGAGCGTATCCCGAATACGAGTTCCACTTCGTCCGCGGCCGTGAGCGAAATCCGAATCTCACGTTTCAGTCGCCGAACCTCAGCCTGCCTCAAGGACTGAGCCGCTCGCGACTGGCAGACCGTGACGGTCTGCGAGGCTTGCTCGATCAGCAACGCCGCGAGTTAGATCAAGCCGCTTCGACCGAATCGTTTGATCGACATCGTCAAGCCGCGATCTCATTGCTAACCGACACCAGCGTGCAGCGAGCGTTCGACGTCCATAACGCCGATTCACAAACGCTCGACCGATACGGACGCAATGCCTTTGGCTGGTCACTGCTGATGGCTCGGCAATTGGTGCAAGCGGGAGTGAACCTAATCCAAGTGAACTTGGGCAACAACGAGTCGTGGGACACGCACGAAAACAATTTCCCGCTGCTAAGAGATTGCCTGCTTCCGCCAACCGATCGAGGTATCTCCGCGTTGCTCGACGATCTTCAGACGCTTGGCCTATTGGACGAAACGCTGATCGTGATGTGCGGCGAGATGGGGCGCACTCCGCGAATCAACGCCGGAGGCGGAGCAAGCAAGATGGTCGGTCGCGATCATTGGGGCGCAGTCCAATCAGTCTTCATCGCGGGCGGCGGCATTCCCGGTGGAGTCGTCGTGGGGGCCTCTGACAAGAACGGTGCGTACCCAGCCTCCGATGCTCAGCTTCCAGAGAACCTCGCCGCCACGATCTATCATGCCTTGGGAATTCCCGACACCGCCGCCTGGAAAGATGAAGTCGATCGCCCGCACCACATCTATCACGGCGAGCCGATTCTGTTCGGCTGAGGACACTTCATGCGGCGGAGCCGCAAACAAAATGTAACCCGAAGCGTTAGCGAGGGCGGACGCTTCAAATGACACAGATTTGGAATACTTAGTTTTCGGAAGCGATCGCCCTCGCTAACGCTTCGGGTTAGTTTTGAAACCTCTGCGAATCAAAATCGAGAAGCCCATGTTTTCCATCCTTGACCAATCACTTTCCACGAACGATCGAGTTGCTCGCCGCGAATGGTTGCGTGTCGGTGGCTTGAGCGCGTTGGGGGTTTCATTGCCGCAGTTGTTGCGAGCGGCTGAGACGGCAACGGCGCGGCCCCTTACGGCTCCGAAGTTGGCAGGTGAGTTGGGTTCGACGTTTGGCAAAGCGAAGAACGTGATCTTCCTGTGGCTGCAAGGTGGTCCGCCGCAGCATGAGACCTTCGATCCGAAGCCTGATGCGCCTGTCGAGATTCGTGGTCCGTTCAAGCCGATCTCAACCAACGTCCCCGGTATTCAATTCTGCGAACTGCTACCGCGCACCTCGTACTACGCCGACAAGTTGGCGGTTGTTCGATCGCTCTCGACACGCGACGACAACCACGATGTCAGCGGTTATTGGCTGCTGACCGGGTACCCGTATGGGCCGGGGAGCGCGCGGCAGATCAAGCCGAACGATTGGCCGTACTTTGGCTCCGTCGTGAAGATGTTGAAGCCGAGCGAGAAGCTGCCCGCTCTGACATCGGTCTGGATTCCAGACATGATGCGGCTCAACGACAACGTGACACCAGCCGGTCAGACTGCGGGGTTTCTCGGCAAGATGTGGGAACCGGAACGATTCGTCGGCGACCCGGCGTTGCCTGAATACGAGATTGAGGGACTGCGTCTTATTGGCGATGTGACGAAGCTCCGAGTCGATCGCCGCCGCGACATCTTGAAACAACTGGAAGGTCGCTTCGACGAGACGCTGCGTGGCGGATCGGTCGCGGCGTGGGATCGGCTGTCGCAACAGGCGTTTGATTTGGTGACATCGGGCGGCGCGCGATCGGCTTTCGATCTCAGCAAGGAATCGGACAAGACTCGCGATCGCTATGGCCGGTATTCATGGGGGCAGTCGGTGCTGCTGGCTCGGCGGCTGATCGAGGCGGGTGTGCGATTAGTCCACGTCAATTGGGCGAGAGACCCCGGAGACAACGCCGTCGATAATCCGCTATGGGACACGCACGCGCTGAATGCTGATCGGTTACAAGACAATCTTTGCCCGCAGTTCGATGTCACGTTTGCCGCGCTAATGGATGATCTAACGGATCGTGGTTTACTCGATGAAACGCTGGTCGTCGTAATCGGTGAGTTTGGTCGGACTCCGAAAATCAACGCGAATGGCGGCCGCGATCACTGGGGCCACGTCTTCAGCTTCGCAATGGCGGGAGCGGGAATTCGAGGCGGCCAAGTCATCGGAGCCAGCGACAAGAATGGAGCGTATCCCGCGACCTCGCCATTCACGGGCGGCGACCTCACGGCCACGATGTTTCATCTGCTGGGGATCGACCCCAACGGTTTCTTCCTCGACAACCTCAATCGCCCGCATCCCATCACGAAGGGGGAGCCGATCGCTGCGATGTTGGCCAGTTCGCCCGCCCAGATTGAGTTGTGCAAATCCGAAGGTGATCCCGCACTCGTCCCGCCGTTCGATACCAGCCTGCTGCTCGACACTACCTTTCAAACGGAGTTCCCGCTCGTCGCACCCGCTCCCCCATCGCGCGACAAAGGGTGGCGAGCCTTCCCGATCTGGACGAAAGAAATTGCTGCTGGTCTAGCTGTTCGGAAAGGGATTGAAGCAGTGGTCGGGACGGAGTCCCAACCTACGGTTTACATGGGCTATGGTCTGGATGACGCCACGACCGATTCCGTGATCGCGCAAGGTTCACGAGCCTTGCTCGCTCAAGAGATTCGCAACGCTCGTGGCGGATATTATTCGTTAGCGATCAAAGCATCGGGAGTCGGGACAAACGCTGCTGAGTTCGACAAGACGTTCCTCGCGAACATGACCTGCCGCCTCGTGCTGTTTCGCTTTCAGAACATCAACAAAGATTGCCGCACCGTCAGCGAGCTGGCCTCCGCCGAGTTCCGTCCCACGTTCGGTAAGACCGAGACCTTCAAGCTCGATCGCTTCCTCGGCTCCACAACTCCCGGCGGAAATTTCCCGATCGGTAACGGCCTCGGAGTGGCAATCGTCGTCGAGAAGAAGACGGCTGGTTCACTGGCGCTGCCAAAAAACGAATCGCATCGAGCCGCCCTGCGAATCGAATCAGTCTCACTCGACTTCAGTCCGCGCACGCGCGACGAATCGGTGACGGCGTAGCGGACGCCGCAAGCCGTCACGGAGTCTGAGTTGGTCGCAAATACCTATCGCAACCACGTATCAAGAACCCTGATCGACGGCCAGCTGAATGAATTCCTCCAGCAAGCTGTGTTTGATATGGAGAGTCGATCGTGATGGAATCGAACGCAGCAGTTGAGCGACCCCATCGCCAGCCAATTGCCGACGCCGAATCGCTCGAAACAAGATCCCAATTGTGCCGTGTACCGGCAGTTGCATGGTCTGTGCGGCAAGCCGGGCGGCGGTGTCATCCGTCAGCAACAACTGAGCCCGACGTTCTGACGCCACTTGCAATGCCTCCAATTCACCAGCGTGTAACGGCAATGAACGGACCAACGATCGTAATGTGACCGACCGAGGTTCCTTGGCAGAAACCAGAGACCACGCAACTTGGCGGTTCGCGAGTGCGGTGGGACGGTGAGTTTCGACCTCACGCCAAACCGTCGAGGGGACCAAGACTTCTCGGAAGTCTGACAACAGATCGAGGCACCCCAGTTCGTCCAAATGAATCAATGGACCAGCATCGCAGACGACAACAATGTCTGAGAGTTCATTCGCGGCCATGCAATCCCCACGCCACATCTTCTTTCAAGAATGACTCAGCAAGTTCCGTCGAGTGCGACTGCAAGTGGCGTCGCAACGCATCCGCCAAGAGGTCGTTCAAATTCGATGCCCACCCCTCACGGATGAAGGCTTGAGCCTGTTCGACTAAATCGTGCGGCAATTCTGTTTGAATTGTGTCGGTCATATTACTTTTCTCTCCGGGGTTCGCGGAAAGATCGTAGCGGCCTCGGCGACGAACCACAGCCCGAAAAAGAATCACCAAGCCGCTTCTACCCGACTCCAGCGATCCTGGCGATATGCACGAGCAAATCGGAATCGGCGAGCAGACGCCGGACTTGCTAAACGACGCTACAGTTCGCACGGCTTTCGATGAAACGTTTGTTTGTTTAACCCCAACGCCATCGGCGTGGGCGCGCACGCCGATGGCGTAGCGGTTAAACATCTCATTCAAGGGCGCGTGGAGTATAGTTGGACCGAGATCAATCAGGAGTTCCAGCATTCCCGGTCAAGGAAAGAAATAAACCGCATCGCGAAGTCGCGCATCCCAAGAACGAACAGCATCGAGCCGCTTTGCAAATCGCCCCGCTTGCCTCATTGTGGTTGCGACTATGTAGCCATCACGGTTACTGAGACAGTAGTCGGCGAGTACTCGAACGCCCCGATATCCACCACGCTACCCACCACACGAGCAAACCCACTCCCACGTTGATCGAACGGCAGGCTTTCGCTGACATTGCCATCGCCGTCGAGATCATTCGCGTCGGCCGGAATGACCGAGTTGCTTCCCGCGTTGATCGCCGGGCTGCCGAAGACCAGGGCGTGAGTCTTAACTGATCCGCCATTGTTGGCGAGCGTCGGAGACAACACATTGCTGAGGTTGAGCACGCCGCCAGCACCGTTGCCGACGATGTTGCCGTTGACTCCGTTCGTCAGCCCGCCCGCGTGAGCCGGATCGCCGATCAGATTGTTCTTAGAATTCGACGACACACTTCCAATCATGTAAGTAGAGATGTCGTTCGGGACGCGGTTCGCATCGTTTCCGGCAAGAACCGTGTTGTTCAAAGTCACTTTCGAGAGATCGGAAACCCAAAGTCCGCCTGCTCCCATCATCGCCGAATTTCCGACGATCGTACTCTGAGAAATGGTGAGAGACGCCGACCGTTCAAAGTGCATGCCACCGCCGGACTCAGCCGAGTTTCCACTGATTGTCGACTGCGTGATCACCACGCCCGTAGGTGAACTGTAGCGAACACTGATTCCGCCACCTTCGCCGCTTGCCGTGTTACCGCTGATCGTTGAATTTAAAATCGCGAACGATCCTGTTGTTCGATAGGACCGAATTCCGCCTCCGTCATTTGCAATGTTTCCAGAAATCGTGCTTTGTTGGACCTTCAACGATCCGTCGAAGCAGTAGATGCCCCCTCCTTGTGACGCGTCATTATTCGAGATTTCAGACCTCAGTAAGTTCAACGTCCCTGTTCCGTGAGCGATTCCACCACCATATCCGGGCGTCTGATTATCGGTGATGCGGCACGCTGTCAGGTTTAGATTCTCGCTGTTTGAAATCGCACTTCTGCTCGCTCTGGTCAACGTCAGTCCCTCGATATTCACTGTCAAAGGAGCTGTTTGCTGGTAGTCAGTGATGAAAAAAATTCCGGATTGCCGATTGGCGTCGATCGTCAGCCGATCCGCACCTGGACCAATAATATTGAGAGCGGAAGTCACGGGGAGTTCCTGGCCGTTAAGGACAATGGTTGCACGGCCGTCAGCCGTGAGCGACGGGGCGAACGTGATGGTTTGAGTTCCGGGCATAGCGTTCGCACGCTCGATTGCTTCACGCAGTGAGAAATCGCCTGGGCCGAAGTCGCTGTCGAGTTCATCCGACAGCGTATCGACCACATAGGTGTTCGTGGCCGGCGCGTCGTCGTCCAAGACTGTGACTGATGTGGAGGATGTTGCCAGCACGGCTCCGACTGGGTTCGAGAGTGTCAGTGTTAAGCCTTCGTCCGGTTCAATGGTCATATCGCCGGTGACGTTGACGGTGATTTGCTGCAGGTATTCATTGGCCGCGAAGGTGATGGTCCCGCTAGGTAGTGTTCCGCCGAAGTCGCTTGCATCAACCGGAGTGACTCCGCTTCCGGTCACGACGTAGTTGACCGTGATGGCTTTGGGGCTTCCCTGCCGATAGATCGAGAACGTGACCGGCGTCACGCCGCTGTTCCCTTCCGCCTTGTACGCAGTCGTCCTGGAGACCGAGAGCGACGCGTCGTCATTAGTAACTGTCGCGGTCGCATTGGGACTCAGCCCGCCGACGCGATAACCCGTGCCTGGCAAAACGGTGGCGATGACCGTCTCGTTGGATTCCACGTCGGTGTCTGCTGTCGGATCAATCGTCAGTGCAACGGTGGATTGGCCATCCGCAAACGTCACCGACCCCACCGCGCTGGCTGAGTAATCATCGTCAATCGTTGCCGTTCCTGTCAGGCTGAAGTTCGCGGTCAATGTGCCGCTAGTGTTATTGCGAGTGAATGCGAAGACCAACGTTCCGTCGGCATCTTCGTTGATCCAATCGGCAGAGACCGACACATTCACCACCGGCAGCACCGGCGAGGTTCCTTCCAACTCAAACGCTCCGATATCGACTTGCCCGTTAATCACACGAGCGAATCCATTGCCTCGCGTGTCGAACGGAACCGGCTTCGACCGGTTGCCATCGCCGTCGAGGTCGGCGGCATCGAGCGGAATGAGAGCGTTGTCACCGGCATTGATCGCCGGGCTGCCACCGACCAGCGCCAATATTTTTACCGGCCCCCCATGATCAGCCAAGGTCGTCTCCAAAACTGTAGCCATGTCTAAATCAGTGCGGTTCCCAGCTCCATCGTCTTGACCAACGATGTTGCCATTCACGCCGTTGATCATTCCGCCGGAATAATTTGGTGAGCCAATTAGGTTGTGACTCGAAGCGGAGTCAGTCGGCTTAAGCCCATCGATACCGCTGACGATGCTGTTGGTGATCAACATGCTTCCGTCGCTTCTCAGGCTTACGCCTCCGTAGTAGTAGTCGTTGTAGAGATAACCGGAGCCGTAAATTCCGTCACCACGTCTGGCGGTGTTGCCGCTGATTGTGCTTTGGCTCACCGTCAAACCCGAACTGCTGAAGATTCCGCCGCCATTACCGTAGTTGGATTTGTTGCCGCTGATCGTGCTCTGTGTGACGGTGGTTGGTCCCCATGCACCGACCTGTTGTTTATAGCTAACTTTCTGGCAGAGTTTTAAAAATCTGGAAAGCGATCGCAAGGTCGTGCATTCGGCGGAGTCCAAGCCAGAATGGCAGCGGGCCTGGCGGGCGTTCGGTGGCACGGTTGTTGTATCCA